>CASERA010000017.1 GCA_949290175.1 uncultured Ruminococcus sp. | reverse complement strand
CAACTTCTGAAACTTTTGCAATCCGCTGCAGACCTCCGATGATGACCAGTCCAACGCAAACAGTCAAAACAATCCCTGTAATCACCGTAGCTGCGGAATAGGTATTTCCAAATAACTGTACTGTATGAGACATATTCGGATCAATAAAGTTCTTTACAGCAGATGAAATACTGTTCACCTGAGTAAATGTTCCAATTCCAAATAAACCTACTCCTGCTCCGAAAAATGCAAAAATTTTCGCCAGCCATCTCCATTTTTTCCCCATTCCATTTTCAATATAATAGAAAGGTCCGCCAAGTACATGCCCGTCTTCATCCACAGTACGATACTTAATTGCCAATAGACCTTCGGCATATTTCGTTGCCATACCGAAAAATGCTGCTACAATCATCCAGAATAATGCTCCCGGACCTCCTGCTGCCAATGCTGTTGCCACACCGGCGATATTTCCAGTTCCGATTGTCGCAGACAGTGCTGTACAAAGAGCACCAAAACTGGTGACTTCACCTTGACCTTCTTCTTCATTTTTCACCATGAACTTTAAAGCTTTTCCGAGATGACGGATCTGAAGCCCTCCTAAACGGACTGTCAGGTAGATTCCTGTTGCCAGGATTAGAATGATTAGAGGCAATCCCCAAACGGCATTGTCCAACCATGTGATAAAATTGTTGATTTGTGTAAACATTTCTTTTCCTCCATCCTTTTGCCTGAGAGACTTACAGCATAAAAATATTCCTGAATACCTGCAAAATTCAGTCCTATTCTTATCCTGCATACACCTTCGGCGCTCTTTTTCAAGAGACTCTCCTGAGTTTAGCGTTTTATCACGCTAAACTACAGAATATCACGTGTCAGAAAAGATTTCAAGAATTTTCTAAAATTTCCATAAAATATTTATAAAAAAGTCAATATTCCCAAATGCTCCAGAAGAATTTTTATTCCCAGAAGGATTAAAATAGTTCCTCCTGCAAGTTCTGCCTTACTTTTAAATCTACAGCCGAATATATTCCCAAGCTTCACTCCTGCTGTTGAAATGATAAAAGTAACGCTTCCAATTAAAACCACTGCTTTTATAATATTTGTACTTTCCAGAAAAGCAAACGTAATGCCTACTGCAAGGGCATCGATACTCGTTGCTACCGCTAACAAAAACATCGTTTTAAATGCCAGTGAATCATCCGCCTCTTCTTCCTCTTCGGAATAAGCTTCACGTATCATGTTTCCCCCTATCATCAAAAGCAGTGCAAATGCAATCCAGTGGTCAATTGCCACAATATAATCCCGGAAACGGATTCCAAGAAAGTATCCTATCAACGGCATCCCCGCCTGAAAGATTCCAAACCACACTCCCACAACCGCAGCCTTTCTGACCGTACACTTCTCCATTGCAAGTCCTTTACAAATAGATACCGCAAATGCATCCATCGCCAATCCTATCGCCAAAAGGAGCAACTCCAGACTTCCCATTTTTTCTCCTCCAACTTTTCAAATATTTAATCACAAGTATTATCAAGGATATCACGAAGTCTGAAAGATTACAAGAAAAAAAGCAGTTAATCAGCCCGATTAACTGCTAATTCATGTATTACCCTAAAGCCACATCCAATACCATCATCAGGACAAATCCTACTGCCACGCCAATAGTACTGATATTCGTATGTTTGCCAGACTGTGCTTCCGGAATCAGTTCTTCCACTACTACATAAATCATAGCTCCTGCCGCAAAAGACAGCAGATATGGAAGAAGCGGAACTACAAGCCCTGTCAGAAGAATTGTGATTACTGCTGCAATTGGCTCTACAATTCCTGATAGTGTTCCATATATAAAGGCTCTTACCTTTGAAATTCCCTGGGACTTCAGCGGCATAGAAATAATTGCACCTTCTGGAAAATTCTGAATTGCAATTCCAATAGACAGCGCAAATGCTCCTGCCATAGTCATCAGACTGTTTTCTGAAAGAACTCCTGCAAATGTAACTCCTACCGCCATACCTTCTGGTATATTATGAAGGGTTACCGCAAGGACAAGCATAGTCGTTTTTTTTAACTGGGCATTTACACCCTCCGGTTCATCCTCTGTAAAATGCTGATGAGGTGTCACCGTATCTAAAAGAAGCAGAAATCCCATACCCAACAGAAACCCTACCGCTGATGGTACCCATGCAATCCCTCCGTTCTGCTCTGACATATCAATCGCAGGTATCAGTAAGGACCAAACCGATGCCGCCATCATAACGCCGGAAGCAAATCCCAGCAATGCTTTCTGGAGTTTATCATTCATTTCCTTCTTCATGAAAAACACCATCGCTGAACCAAGTGTGGTTCCTACAAACGGTACCAATATTCCAATTAACGTATTTTGATTCATCTTCCTCTCCCCTTTCAGTATATTTTATTCCGATATCCTATCATATGCACAGGGGAAAGTTTTTGTCAATGATTATTCCTGTTTCCTTAGGACTTTTGTGTTTATTTTACACTTTTTATTCTGCCAGTTCTTTTCCTGCCGCCTCGCATTCGGCAAGAGCAGCTTCATCCGGTATTTCATTTGCGATGACTCCGTCTTCACGAACGAGAACCGCACCTGCCTGTTTCATTCTGTTTATCCAGTCACGCATCCATTCTCCGTCCCCCCATCCATAAGAGCCAAAAAGGAGAAGGTGTTTGCCAGATACCAATGATTCCAATGCTTCCACAAACGGCTCCATTTCATCTTCTTCTAGCTGTTCCACTCCCATAGCAGGGCAGCCAAGTGCAATCGCTTCTTTTTCAGCAATTTCTTCCGCACTTGCTTCCCCTGCTTCCAGAAGTTCTGCTTCTTTCCCGGCTGCTTCAATCCCTTTTACAACCGCTTCAGCCATTGCCTGAGTATTTCCTGTTCCACTCCAATATACTACTGCTACACTCATGATAACTTCCTCCTTATTCTTAATATCCGGCAATTTCCCGGATGCTTTTTCCTGCCAGAAACTCCCGGACTGCCCGGTCTTTTGCCTGGTCATATAACTTGAAAATCATTTTTGCTTCAGATGGATTGCTATAAACCTTCCAGTATCCTATCATCAGATACTTCCTGCCTTCATTTTTAATAAAACCCTCTACATCCTCTAACGGATATCCAAGAAATATACCGATTTCATGCGGAAATCCCAGCTTTTTTTCTGCCAGAAATTTCACTCTTTTTGTCAGCCTGTCCAACATATCCTCCAGCCGCATGTCTGCATATCCATATTCTTCAAGCAGCCTTAAAATATGCTTCTGTGACAAATGGGATTCTAAATCACTTCTTCTGTAAAACAGAATTAGATATTTTTCTTCTGAAGCAGATAAACTTCTGTATTCTATTCCTGTTTCTTTAAAAATTTCCTCTAATTCTCCATACATTTCTCGGTCAATTGAAATAACACAGGATACTTTAAGCCCCTTTAAAAACGGTGCACACTGCAGCGCTACCTGAAATCGTGTTTTTAACTGAAGATTACTATTTTTCAAAAAGTATGACAGTATTTCAGCTGGCATATCGTCCCTCCATTAAATGATTATGATTCTCAATTAATTAGATATTACCATATCCCCTTCTCTCTTTCAAGAGATTAATTGAGAACATTTCTCATAATTATTTTCTGAATATTTTCTTCTTGTTTTCCTGTTTTTTTATTGTTCCTCAAAAGGTTTTATTGTATAATAAAATTAAGTTATTTAATGCGATAAAAGTCAAAAAATTATGCAAAAAGGAGAGAGTTGCCATGGTTAATTTAATTACAGGACCAAAAGGAAGCGGAAAAACCCAGAAGATGCTTGAACTTGCGAATGAAAAAGTAAAAACAGCCCGCGGAAACGTTGTATTTATCAAAAAAAGTCACCGTAATACAACGACTTTGGATTTCAATGTTCGTGCGATCTGTATGGAAGATTATCCGGATATTCTAACAATGGATGAATTTATCGGTTTCTTATATGGTATGGTAGCCGGAAACCACGATATTGACACAATTTTCATCGACAGCGTATTGAAACAGGCTAATATTTCTTTAAATAATGTCTCTGCTTTTATGACCAGTCTGGATAAAATTTCTAACAACGATAAGATTACATTTTTTATCAGTGTGGGGGCTGAAAAGAAAGAGATTCCTGATATAGATTCTCCAGATTACAAGATAATAAACTGAATTTTATAAATAAAAAAATGACCATCCGATTGGATGGCCTGTGAATATCTCCACAGAATTTTATGTAATAGGAAAGTATAAAAACTTTCCTATTACATAAAGAGCGCATGTCGTATAGACTAAAAGTGGATATTTTTATCCATTTTTAACTAACAGAACCCACCGTATTTTCCTTTACGGAACTTTCCGGATTCTCTCGATTGAGAGAAAGTACCGAATTCGCCCGTTCATCTTCTTTATACTCTATCGTCACTGTATCCCCCACATCATATTTAATAATATCGATAAAATCAACAACTGATACATCAAAAATATCTTCTAAGCCTTCCAGCATGATATAGAAATGGGAGTTTCCATTTACTACTCCCTGTGCAATCTTTGTAATCTTAGCAGTTATGCTTTTCACTTCTCTTGTATCTTCTGCCTTTTTCTTAATGCCATTCTCGTACATTAAATCCGTGTAATTTTCTTCACATTCACTGACTGTATCTCCAATTGCCACAATCTGATACTTCTGAACATTGACCATCGCATATTTTTTCACCAGTCCTGCATCATCTTTCAATGCAATGAAATAAGTCGGTTCTCCTGAAATATTCAAGAGCAGCGGAAATGTTGCCTTATACTTTAAGTTCTGTACCTGTCCTTCTGCTGAAGACATGGCAGATGCTTCTGTCGCTCCTTCGATTTCATAAAATTTAGTTTCCATTGTTCTTTGATTCATCAGTACAAATCCAACATTCGACTGGTCTCCTGTAATGGAGGTAACGCCGGTATATACCCATACATCATCATTAATAGCCAGATAGTTATATCCTTCTGTTGTCTGCAGACAGTCTTTCTGTCCCAGAACACTATTCAGGAACCCATGCTTTAAAGTGCCATAATAATCATACAATTCTACCAGAAGGTCTGCCGAATATGCACGGTCAATCCATTCAGGAGCATCTTCTATTCTATAATCCGTTGTTTCTCCTGTAATCGCATTACAAAGCACAACTCTTCCGATTGTCATACCTCCAAATAATCCGATATTGTATTTTTTCACCGGACATATCCAGTATGGTATGCCATTCTCATCAATTTCAAAACTCAAATTATTAAACATATATGTCGGATACTTAAATCTCAAATGACGGTAAATATTTCTATTAAAATGGTCACTGGTTGTATATTTCATGCCCTCGTCCAGTTTTACAAGCTCCGTATTCTGCGTTGCCATATCAATTTTGATATATGCAGGAATTCCTTCACTCTGGTTCGTCAGCCATTTAATCAAACTTGCATACCGAAGCGGAGAAACTCTCACTGGCTGATCCTGATAATTAATTTGGCTGTAAAGTTCATCTACTTCAAACTGAGATACCATATTAACCATACTTCCCATCTTCCTGTTCCCAAGAATTACTGCAGAATCCCTGTCCAGAAGCGGAATCTGATCAAAAGATAACTCTTCAATATCTTTGGTAAATTCTCCATTCTCCACTGTCATTAACTGCTGATATTTCTTCGCATTCACAATTGGAGAAGACAAAAGTGTTCCCAGCAGATATACCACAACCACCAGACCCAGTAATCCCAGAATTCCTTTCATAACTTTGGATTCTCTTAGTTCATAACGGTCAAACTGCTTTCTTCTGGCATAAAAGGCTCCGATTGCCACAAGAATCAAAATCAGAAACACCCAAAATTCTGTGGAATGAATATTAATTGCAGGCAATGCCACATAATAGTAAATACCGGCAAGCAAAATAACTGCAATTGCCGCCAACAGTTTCATTTTTCCTTTTTTCATGCTTTTCCCTTCCTTTTATTTTTTAGCAGATTAAAATTTTCGTTTCCATAAATCCGGCTCCAGCAATAGCAGGCATGGAAATATCTCTAAACGTCCAAGCAGCATATCAAGACAGAACACAACCTTAGAAAGAGATGAAAATATTGAAAAATTTTCTGACGGTCCTACAAGTGAAATTCCCTGACCCACATTATTCATCGCCGCAAGAACTGCACTGAACGTAGTAGCAAAATCAAAATTATCGATGGAAATAAGTAATGTTGATGCAATTAAAATAAGTACATAACACACGAAAAACATATAAACACCTCTCAGAGTATCTTTTCCAACCTTTTTTCCATTTATGCGTACAATTGTTACCGCCTTTGGATGAAGCATCCTCTTAATCTCTTGGCGTATACTCTTATATAAAATTAAAAAACGTGACACCTTAATTCCACCGCCTGTTGAGCCCGCACATGAACCAACAAATATCAGGCATAACAAAATGATTTTTGAAAGTTCCGGCCACAAATTATAATTTGCCGTATAGAATCCGGTTGATGTAATCACAGATGACACTTGAAATGCAGCATACCGGAATGCACGGAAGACATTTTCATAAATCCCCAGAATATTGATTGTAATTACTGCACTTGAAGCTGCAATAATGCCTAGATAGGTGCGTACCTCTTCGTTTTTCCACACTGCTTTCCATTCTTTCATTCTAAGAAGAAAGAAAATATTGAAATTCACACCGAACAAAATCATAAATACACCGATTACACCATCAATATATGCGCTTCCATAATAACTAACGCTGGCATTCCGGTTTCCAAATCCTCCTGTTCCTGCTGTGCTGAATGCATGTAGGAGTGCATCGTAAAAATCCATATCTCCCAGTAGTAAAAATCCTACAGTCGCTGCCGTCAAAATAAAATATATCAAATATAAAATTTTAGCTGTACCTCGTGCCTTTGGAACCAGCTTATCTGCATCCGGACCCGGAATCTCCGCTCTCATCAGATGCATGGAATTCTGATCATCCAAAGAAGTAAGCATCATCGTAAAAACCAGCACCCCCATACCGCCAATCCAAAGGGTAAGGGAACGCCAAAAAACCATTCCTTTTGGAATCACTTCAATATCAATCAGGATGGTGGCTCCTGTTGTTGTAAACCCGGAGACTGTTTCAAAAAATGCATCCAGATAATTAGGAATACAGCCTGAAATAAAAAAAGGAACTGCTCCGAAAACCGACCACATCACCCATGCCGCAGCCACAATCACAAATCCTTCTTTTGCATAAATCATCCTGTTTTGAGGGCGTTTTTTCCCAAATATCAAATAAATGATTCCCAGAACTATACTGACTGCAAGAAAAGCTATTCCACTTTTCTCTCTATATATAAAAGATACTATCGCCGGAATCAGCATCAACAGACCTTCTACACCCAGCATCCTGCCTAAAATATAAATAATCATTCTATAATTCATTTCGATACTCCTGTTCCAGAATATCTTCCAGATTATGTATCTGTTGCTCCAGCGTAATTACAATGACGCTGTCTCCTGCCTGAATCATATCCTCTCCATTTGGAATAATAATCTGATTTTTTCTGGCAATACATGCAATGATATTATTTGGTCTCAGCTCCAGGTCTTTCAGCGGAATATTTGTATATGGAGTTGCTGATCTCACAATAAATTCCATAGCTTCTACTTTTTCATCCACAAGCTGATACAAAGTCTCAATATTCGTACTTCTCTGAGAATTATGCCTCGCTTTTACATAACTTAAAATCGTATCCGCCGTAGCGCTTTTTGGTGAAACAATACTGTCAATCCCCACTCCCTTCACCATCTCAGCTCTTCTGTCCTCATTTACTTTTGTGATGACTTTCGGTACATTCTGCCCTTTTGCAAATAACGACATGATAATGTTTTCTTCATCCATTCCTGTCAGTGCAATCAATGCATCTGTCTCCTGAATACCTTCTTCCATAAGAAGATCGTGATCTGTTGCATCTCCGTGAATGACTGTCACTTCCGGCAGCATCTCACACAAATGCTCACAGCGACCTTCATCCCGCTCAATAATTTTGACCTGAATCTTGAGTGCCAATAGTTGTTTTGCAAGATAATAACTCATGCGGCCGCCGCCACACAGCATGACTCTCCTAATTTTTTCCCGATACTCACCCAGCAGTTTAAAAAAGCGTTTCATATCTTTGTGTGATCCCGTAATATATAACTTATCGCCTTGATGAAGCACGTATTCCCCATCCGGTATCAGAATTTTCCCTTGATGTTCTACCACACATACCAGCAGTTTAATCTGATATTTACTGTACACTTGTGCCAGTGTGCATCCTATCAGCTTGCTGTTTGCACCAAGCATAATTTCTGCCAGTTCTACCCTTCCCTTTACAAACGTTTCGATTTTACTCGCGTCCGGAAAAAGTATCATACGCGTAATATCTCCGGCAACAATTAAATCCGGGTTTACTGCCATGCTCAAATGCAGATCCTTTTTTAAAATCTCAATCTGATGATAATAAACAGGGTTCCTTACTCTGGCAATAGTATGCCTTGCTCCCAACCTTCTCGCAATCAGGCAAATCAGCATATTACATTCATCTGTGGAAGTGCATGCAATGACAAGATCTGCATGAGGAACATCCGCCTGCATCTGAATCTCAGCACTTACCCCATCCCCCGGCACACAAAAAATATCCAGTCGGTCTATGGCTGTACGAAGTTTCTTTTCATTACTGTCAATAAGTACCACGTCATACAAACCTTCTGACAAACATTTTGCCAGTTTATACCCAACCTTCCCATCCCCAACTATTACAATTTTCATAACTTTTTCCAAACTCTCCTTATGATTTCGATTTCATGACAGTAGAGCGATTATATCATTTTCAAACGAAAAGTACAATGAAAAGTACAATAAAAACTGTATACTGCCGGATACTGCCGTCAGTATACAGTTTTTTCCCCAGAATTTGGCTAATTTTATTAAAGATTTTTCTTATTCTTCTGCCGCTCTTGCAGCAATCTCCTTTTCTTGAACGTCAGACGGAGCCTGCTCATATCTTGCAAACTGATATTCATATGTTCCCCGTCCACCTGTAATAGAGCGAAGAACTGTACAATATCCAAACAATCCTGTCATAGGAATGTCTGCCAAAATGATTTGTTTTCCGCCACTGACCGGAGTCATTCCCAATACGCGCCCTCTTCGCTTATTCAAGTCACCCATAATGTCACCTGTATAATCATCAGGCACAGTGACTTTTAAAGAGACAATCGGCTCCAAAAGAACCGGTCCCGCTTCCATGAGTCCCTTTTTGAATGCCTGAATCGTAGCCGTCTTAAACGCCATCTCAGAAGAATCTACAGGATGATATGAACCATCATAGAGAACTGCTTTCACACCCACTACTGGATATCCCGCCAGGGGTCCTCTCTGTACAGATTCCTGAAGTCCTTTTTCCACCGCTGGGAAATAATTCTTCGGAACGGCGCCGCCTACAACTTCCTCTTCAAACACATACGGTTTCTCTAAATCACCGGACGGTTCAAATCTCATCTTGACATGACCATACTGTCCGTGACCACCTGACTGCTTTTTATACTTTGTATCCACATCTGATTTTTTTCGAATGGTCTCCCGGAATGCAACTTTTGGAGTTCCCAGTGTAATTTCTACTTTATATCTGGAAGCAAGCTTGCTCGCCGTAATTTCCAGATGCTGATCTCCCATTCCATAAAGAAGTGACTGTTTATTTTCACTGTCATTCACTGCTTTCAAAGTCACATCTTCTGCCATCATACGCTGAAGCGCCTGAGATACCTTATCTTCATCCCCCTTACTGTTGACCGTATATTTCATATATGTATATGGTACGGAATAATCCGTTCTGGCATATGTAACAGGCGTATTCTTCGTAGAAAGTGTATCCCCCGTTCTTGTATTGCTCAGCTTTGCGATTGCACCGATATCACCTGCAAACAGCTCCGAAACCTCCGTAGGTTTATTGCCGCACATGGTATAAAGTTTTCCCGGCTTCTCTTCTGCATCTGAATCTGCATTATATAAAACATCATCTCCTTTTAAAACCCCGGAACATACCTTCACAAAAGAGTATTTGCCGATGAACGGATCTACCATCGTCTTGAACACATAAGCAGATTTTGCTTTTGCAAAATCATAATCCGCCTGAAAAATGTCATTCTTTGTCCTGTGTATTCCAGCACAGCTTCTCTTATTCGGACTGGGGAAAAAGCGCACAATATCCGACAGCAGATTTGCGACTCCCTGTGCCTGAATATTGGAACCCATAGCTACCGGAACAATATCACCGTCCATCACTTCTGTACGCATAGCAGAACGTATCTCTTCTACAGAAAACTCATCTCCCTCAAAATAACGGTCCATAAATTCCTCGCTGGTCTCCGCAACTGCTTCCATTAGAGAATCTCTCAGAATTTTTAAATTCGGAAGGCAGTAATCCGGGATTTCGCATTCTTCTCTCTGTCCGACTCCGGTATACCGCCTCCCTGCATTCTTGATAATATTAATGTAGCCAACCAGCTTTTCATTTTCACGAATTGGCTGAAAATGAGGAGCAATCTTTTTCCCGTATCTTGAGGTCAAATCTTCCACAACCTGACGAAAACTGGCATCATACATATCCATTTCTGTGACATAAATCATACGCGGAAGCTGGTATTTGTCACATAATTCCCATGCTTTTTCTGTTCCGACCTGAACACCGGCTTTTCCCGAAACCACGATAACGGCGGCATCTGCTGCACTGACTGCTTCTTCCACTTCACCAACAAAATCAAAATATCCCGGGGTGTCAAGAATATTGATTTTTGCTTTTTCCCACTCAATAGGAATCAAGCTTGTGCTGATGGAAAATCCGCGCTTCTGCTCTTCTTTATCAAAATCACTTGTCGTATTGGATTCTGAGATCTTTCCCATACGGCTGACTGCTCCTGATACATAAAGCATCGCTTCTGCAAGACTTGTTTTACCGCTGCCACCATGGCCAAGCAATACTACGTTTCTAATCTCATCCGTTCTGTAAACCTTCATCGTGCTGCCTCCTTATGTTCGTTATTCTCTTTTTCCATGTCCCGGTCTGTCTTACTCCGGCTCCATATTTTATGTATATATCGTACTAAATATTTTATTTAATTACAACTATTTTATTTAAATTTAACAATATTTACCTCATGAGATACGCTACGCGCATTTTTCTATTTTCAAAGTGCTCAGAATACACTTATAACAGCTCTATTTTTCAATTTACTTTTACAGTTTAAAATGCTAAAATAAATTAATATATATGTAACAGAAAGGATTCTATTATGTCCAAAAAAAGAATCGGATTCATTGGACTGGGACTGATTGGCGGCTCTATTGCAAAAGCAATCCGGCAATATTACCCTGACTATGAACTCCTTGCATTAGATAAAAATAAAGAATCTCTGGCTCTTGCCGTACAGGAAGGAACCATTGATACTGTATGCTCTGCCATAGATGAGCATTTCCAGCAATGTTCCTACATTTTTCTATGTGCACCGATCAGCTACAATACAGCATACTTGTCCCAGTTGAAAACACTGATACAGCCGCACTGTATTCTCACTGATGTAGGAAGTGTAAAAACCTCCATTCACGAAGAAATCATCCGGCTGGGTATGGAAGAAAATTTCATAGGGGGACATCCGATGGCAGGCTCTGAAAAAAGTGGATTCATCAACTCTAAACCGCATTTAATTGAAAATGCTTACTATATCCTGACTCCATCTGCAAAAGTTTCCAAAGAAAAACTGGAGCTATATCGTACGTTTATAGAATCGTTAAAGGCTCTTCCCATTGTACTGGATTATCAGCTGCACGACCGAATTGCAGGAACCATCAGTCATCTGCCTCATATTATTGCTTCTTGTCTTGTAAATTTTGTCAAAGACACTGACACAAAAACGGAACTGATGAAACTGCTGGCCGCCGGCGGTTTTAAGGATATCACCAGAATCGCATCTTCTTCTCCAATTATGTGGCAGCAAATCTGTCTGAAAAATGGAAAAAATATTTCAGCCATACTTGGAGAATACATTCAAACTCTGGAAAATGCAAAACACGCCATTGACAACGGCGCAGAATCTGAGCTTTATTCCCTATTCGAAACCTCCAGGGATTACCGAAACTCTATGCCTAATGGCTCTTCCGGACCCATTAAGAAAAATTTTGCACTTTATTGCGATATTATTGATGAAACAGGCGGTATTGCCACCATTGCAACTATTCTTGCAAGCAACAATATCAGTATTAAAAACATAGGAATCATACATAACCGTGAATTTGAAGAAGGTGTACTGCGCATTGAATTTTACGAAGAAGAGGCTTCTGTCAAAGCGACTGCACTGCTTCAAAAATATCGCTATATTGTATATGAAGTCTGAGTGACATATAAAAGAAAGGATGAAAAACTCTATGGAATTAACAACGATTACAGGACTGAAAGGGGAAGTAACCGTACCCGGCGACAAATCCATCTCCCACCGATGTATCATGTTTGGTGCGATTGCAAAAGGGATGACAGAAATCCATCATTTTTTAAGGGGCGCCGATTGTCTTGCAACCATAGACTGTTTCCGCAGACTGGGAATTCAAATCGAAGAAAAGCAGGATTCTATCCTTGTTTATGGAAACGGATTACACGGACTTTCTGCCCCTACAGATATTCTTCATGTTGGAAACAGCGGAACAACTACCCGGCTGATTGCCGGAATTCTCGCAGGACAAAAGTTCGACTCTAAACTGTCTGGAGACGATTCTTTAAACTCCCGTCCTATGAAACGAATTATAGAACCACTGACTCAAATGGGTGCCCATATTTCCAGTATTTTACGAAATGACTGCGCACCTCTTTACATTACAAAAGGGAATCTGCACGGCATCGACTATCATTCTCCAGTTGCATCTGCGCAGGTAAAATCCTGCCTTTTATTGGCCGGACTCTATGCCGATGGAGAAACTTCTGTAACAGAACCCAGCCTTTCCAGAAATCATACGGAACTGATGCTCAAAGAATTTGGTGCAAATATACATACCGTCCACCGTCTTACCGGACCCGAAGCCACTGCCACTATTTCTCCTTGCAGTGAACTATATGGTCAGAAAATCACTGTGCCTGGAGATATTTCTTCTGCGGCATATTTTATTGCGGCCGGACTGATCGTGCCTGATTCTGAGATATTGGTTAAAAATATTGGTATCAATTCTACACGTGCCGGACTTCTAAAAGTCTGTGAAGACATGGGTGGAGATATTACTCTGATGAACGAACGGACAGAAGGAGGAGAAAAAATTGCTGATATTCTGGTTCGTACAAGCCAGTTACATGGCATCACAATTGAAGGAGACATCATCCCGACCCTGATTGATGAAATTCCAATTATTGCTGTTATGGCTGCATGTGCCGACGGAACAACCATCATCCGCAATGCTGAAGAATTAAAATTTAAGGAGTCGGATCGAATCGAAACGATTACGGATAATCTGCGTGCAATGGGATGTACTGTATTTCCAACAGAAGACGGCATGTTTATCAAAGGTGGAGAACCTCTTCACGGTGCAACCATCCATACACTTCTTGATCATCGTATTGCCATGGCATTCAGTATTGCTGCACTCGTTGCAGACGGAAATACAAAAATTCTGGACAGCCACTGTATTGATGTATCTTATCCGACTTTTTACGATTCGTTTGAACAGCTGCTGTAAAACAAAAAAAGAGCCGCTCAGGATAAAATTTTCAAAATCCTGCGGCTCTATTTTTTGTGACTTTATTAGAATCCATATGGGCGATAATCTCCTCCCATTTGTAAAATAAGACCTGCACAAATCAGTTCTCCGTTTTCTTTCCAATATCTTTTTAATCTTTCTAACATATCTTTATCCTCCTATTTGCTTTAATTTTTCCAATCAACTATTTAATTGATGACTATATAATACAAAATAGCCGACAAGAAAATAAGGTGAAATATTATCTATTTTATAGTCAATATTGACTTGACAAAAGGCATCTTTATATTTAAAGTTAGATTAGACAGAAAAGAAAATTTATTTTACAAATATATTTTATACGGGAGGGGTATGACAATGAATGAAAATATATCCAGTATCTATTTCGAAAATACCAAATTACTGCCCGATATGGGATTTCAGATTCGATTTGTAACGATGAAGCATAATTCCCCGCCGCACTGGCATCGTGAAATGGAGATTTTGTATATTTTAAACGGAAGTGCCATTATTACACTTGGAAACGAACGGCATCATCTGAAGGCACTGGATGCAATGGTAATTGACTCATCCGAAATCCATGAAGTAATATATGAACTGCCTCAAACTATGGGAATCTGTATCCATATTTCCAAATCTTACATGAAACGCTATCTTTCAGATATCGAGCTGTATCATATTGTATGCAACTCAAAAAAACTAAATAAGGATCAAGAAAAGAAATACGAAAAATTATGCCAGTATCTAAAAGAACTAACCGTATTGTATTTCGAACAAAAACTGAGCTATCCGTTTATGAGCAATGCAATGATTTTGCAAATCCTGGCCGTACTTGTGGATAACTTCTGCACAACTGTCACAGATGACATGAAAGCTTCCAACACAGATACACTGGCACGACTTGAGCAAATTTTCCAATTTGTTGAGAAAAATTATATAGAACAGATTTCCCTTCAGGATATTGCCGATGAATTTGGATTGAATAAAGAATATTTCTGCCGCTTTTTTAAACGCAATACCGGCATGACTTTTCTGCAATATGTAAACCAGGTAAAACTGTATCATATTTATCAGGATCTGCTATATACAGATGGGAATATACAAGAAATTATGGAACGTCATGGAATGTATAATACCAAATTGTTCTATAAACTATTCAAAAAAACGTATAACTGTACACCTCGGGAAATAAGGCTTCTGAGCCACGAAAATCCTTATCTTTAAAAAAAGAGTCGGCTCTTTTATGTGACAAAGTCTTTCCTATACAATAAAGAGCCTGACGAAATGCCTTTCTCATTTCGCCAGGCTCTTTATCATCTTTAGAATTTACTGGATACTCAGAACTTTATAGTCCTGATCTTCTACTGCTTTTTTAAGTACATCATCTGAAATTTCTGTATTCAAAGTTACTACTGCTGTACCTGCCTCATGGCTTACTACCGCTTCTTCCACTTCTGCAAGTCCCTCCAGACTTTTTTTCACTCTTGCCTCACAGTGTTCACACATCATTCCTTCGATTTTCATTGTTCTTTTCATTCCTGCTTCCTCCTGTTTCCTTTTACTTCTTATTTTTTTATCTTTCTTTGCATCATGCATATTGAACCAGTTCAGTCTAAGTGCATTGGTTACCACACAAAAACTTGAAAGACTCATTGCCGCTGCTCCAAACATTGGGTTTAACTGCCACCCAAATAGCGGATACCATACTCCTGCCGCCAATGGAATTCCAATTACATTATAGATAAATGCCCAAAATAAATTCTCATGGATATTTTTAAGCGTCGCCCGGCTTAGACGAATTGCTGCCGGCACATCACTTAAACGGCTCTTCATCAGTACCACATCGGCAGCATCAATCGCAATATCTGTCCCTGCTCCAATGGCGATTCCAATATCTGCTCTTGTCAAAGCCGGGGCATCATTGATTCCATCCCCTACCATTGCAACTTTTCCCTTCCTTTTTAAAGAACGTATAACACTTTCTTTCCCTTCCGGAAGTACGCCTGCAATTACTTCATCGACACCTGCCTGTTTTCCGATTGCTTTTGCTGTCCGTTCATTATCACCGGTGAGCATAACGACATGAATTCCCATATCCTGTAACTCTTTCACGGCCTGAGGACTATCTTCTTTGATAACATCCGCAACAGCTATAATTCCTATAAGATTTCCGTTTTTGCTAAAGAACAGCGGCGTTTTTCCTTCTTCTGCCAACTGTTCTGCTTTCTTTTTCATCTCCTGCGGAACCTCTGCATTCTCACTGATAAACTTTTGGTTCCCCCCGGTCAAAATATCATTTTTCAACTTCCCGGAAAGTCCATTTCCCGGAACTGCCTGGAAATCGGAAACTTCAAGAGCATCCTCCATTCCTATCTCCTTTGCCCGTACTAATATAGCATGGGCCAGTGGGTGCTCGCTCTTCCTTTCCAGTGCATAAGCAAACATAAGCAGCTCTTCCTCTGTCACTCCATTAACAGGCAGCATATCCGTCACTTTCGGCTCTCCACTCGTAATGGTTCCTGTTTTATCAAGCGCTACAATCTGCATCTTGCCTGTCTCTTCCAGAGAAACGGCAGTTTTAAACATGATTCCGTGCTTTGCTCCCATCCCATTCCCTACCATAATTGCTACCGGAGTTGCAAGCCCCAACGCACATGGACAACTGATTACCAATACGGCAATTCCTCTTGCCAACGCAAATCCAATGCTCTGTCCTGCCAGCAGCCAAACAAAAATTGTCACAATCGCAATTCCTATTACCACCGGAACAAACACTCCTGATACCCGGTCCGCAACTTTTGCAATCGGAGCCTTTGTTGCTGCCGCATCACTGACCATCTGAATAATCTGTGACAAAGTGGTGTCCTCTCCAACTCTTGTTGCCTGACATTTAATAAATCCAGAATGATTCAACGTGGCCGCTGATACCGGATCCCCAACTTTTTTATCTACCGGAATACTTTCTCCGGTCAATGCAGATTCATTTACAGCGCTGCTTCCTTCCAGAATAATACCATCTACGGGTATATTTTCTCCCGGACGAACAACAAAAATGTCTCCTTTGCTCACTTGTTCGATAGATACTTCTGTTTCTGCACCATCTCGAATTACGGTTGCCATCTTCGGCGCAAGCTGCATCAAACTTTTCAACGCGTCCGTTGTCTTTCCTTTAGAACGTGCCTCCAACATTTTACCTACCGTAATCAGAGTTAAAATCATGGCCGCTGACTCAAAATAAAATTCATGCATATAAGACATTACAGCTGACATATCACCTCGCAGCTGGGCATCTGTCATTGCAAACAGCGCATAAATACTATATCCATATGATGCGCCTGCGCCCAGTGCAACCAGTGTATCCATGTTTGGTGCCTTGTGCCATAAACTGCGAAACCCACTAATAAAGAACTTCTGATTAATCACCATAACGATTGTTGTAAACAGAAGCTGTATCAATCCCATCGCTACATGATTGCCCTCCAAAACTTCCGGTACCGGCCAATTCCACATCATATGCCCCATTGAAAAGTACATCAATGGAATCAGAAAACAAAGAGATGCTATCATTCTCTTCTTTAATACTGGTGTTTCCTTATCCTTTAAAAATTCTTCTTCAGAATCCTTCGCTGCTGTCTTCCCTTTGCCTCCTGTCGTTTTTAAAGAAGCACCGTATCCTGCTTCTTCCACCGCTGCAATCACAGCTGACTCATCCACGGCACCTTCTACTCCCATTGAGTTTGTCAAAAGATTTACGGAACAGGAAGTTACACCAGGTACTTTAGAAACTGCTTTTTCTACCCGGGTGCTGCATGCTGCACAGCTCATTCCTGTAACTGTATATTGTTTCATTTACTACCACCTATTTCATTAATTTTTGTAATATCATAACCAGTTCGTCAATTGTTTCCTCTTTTCCTTCCCGGATGTCATCAGCCACACAGGTTCGGATATGATTGGCAAGCAGCACTTTATTAAAACTATTCAGCGCAGCATTTATCGCAGATACCTGGATTAAAATATCCGTACAATAAGTATCGCTCTCTACCATCTTCTTAACTCCTCTTACTTGTCCCTCAATCCTGTTCAGCCGATTGATTAAATCTTTATATTCTTTTTCGGAACGTTCTTTCGTCTTATGACAACATTCCTTCTTTTCTTCCATTAATATCACCCCATTTCGCATTTATTATATACCCCATCAGGGTATATTGCAAATGGAAATTTAAAATTTTTATTTTTAATATCGATAAAATCTACCAGTCTTTGTATACATCCGCATGTTTATAGTACATACAACATATATTTTATAGAATCTTAATTGCATCTTTCACTTCTATAACTTATAATACATGTATCTTTAAGGAATCTTCTTCCATTTATCTAAATGGGATTCCTAAATTTATCTAACATTTCTATTGATACAAAAACCTATTTTCCAGTCTTATTTCAAGTATCAGGCTACCCATTCAAATATCTAACAACAGCATATTTCAGTATTGAGTACAGATAAATCAGGTGCTATAATAAGAAATATAGAAAAGCTTTCCTTCCTGATGTTCTGTAATTTCATCTGAAGATCAGGAGGAATACGAATGAAAAATAAAAATGCAGATTCATTTATTATGAAACCAAAAGTAGATTACTGTTTTAAAGAACTGATGGAAGATGAAGTCATAAGAAAAGCGTTTCTCTCAACAGTAATCGGAATCCCAATGGATGAAATCGTATCTGCGGTACTTCTGCCTACCCATCTTAGAAAAGATTCACAAGAAGCAAAACTGGGGATTCTGGATATCCGGGTTCTTTTAAACAAAGGGGTACAGATTGACATTGAGATTCAGGTTGCATTCGGAGAATATTGGGCCGAACGAACCTTATTTTATTTGAGTAAAATGTTTACAGGACAAATTCACGAAGGGGAAGACTACGATGTTCTGGAAAAATGCATCCACATTGGTATTTTAGATTTTATAATTTTTGAGGATGAAGAATATTATTCCTGTTTTCACCTGTGGGAGGATAACAGGCGCAGAATGTATAATGAAAAGCTGGAAATTCATACTCTGGAACTTCCAAAACTTACAAAGTATAACTATCCTCAAACAGAACTGCTGAACTGGGTAAATTTTCTCAATGCTGATACAAAGGAGGAATTTGAAATGGAAGCCAAAAAGAATCCTTATATTGAAAAAGCCTATAAAAATTTAATTAAAATCAGTGCTGATGAAGAAAAGCGCCTTGAATATGAAGCAAGAGAAAAAGCAATCCGTGATTATAATTACTTTATGAAAAGCAGTATGGAGCGTGGGTTGAAGCAAGGGATTGAGCAAGGTTTAAAGCAAGGCATTGAGCAGGGGATTGAACAGGGGATTGAACAGGGTTTAAAGCAAGGTATCGAACAGGGCATCGAACAAGGAGCGAAACAAATGGGTACATTAATTCAGCATCTAATCCAAAATAACCGAAATGATGAAATAGAAAAAACAATTCGTAATAGAGAATACCGTCAAAAATTACTGAAAGAATTTGGAATTTAAGGAACGACAAGGACAGAGAGAATTTCCCTGCCCTTGTTAAGATGTTCAATATCCCTGATTCCATCCTATAGGTGCGCTTTTAATACGGACAATAAACATTGGCCGAGAAGCTGACAGCAAATAAATTCCAAAGGGCAACTCCATAAATATCGGATCAAGGAAAGCATTATATCATATTTTCACTTAT
>CASERA010000016.1 GCA_949290175.1 uncultured Ruminococcus sp. | reverse complement strand
ATGATATAATGAGCGTTAACACGAATTCGAGATACATTCACGTGTGGAGGAAGAAATATGAATTTACCAAAAGAGTTTGAAGAAAAAATGAGAAGCCTGCTGAAAGACGAATATGACAGTTATCTTCAGTGTTATGACGAGCCTCGTCATTATGGGCTTCGTGTCAATACAAATAAAATTTCTGTAGAAGATTTTCTGAAAATTGCACCATGGCCGCTGCGTCCGGTGCCGTGGATAAAGAACGGATTTTATTATGACGGCGATGTGATTCAGCCGGCAAAGCACCCGTATTACTTCGCGGGACTATATTATTTACAGGAACCAAGTGCTATGACTCCGGCAGACCGCCTTCCGGTAGAGCCTGGAGATAAGGTTTTGGACGTTTGTGCGGCACCCGGCGGAAAAGCGACGGAACTTGGAGCTAAATTACGTGGTGGAGGTGTGTTGATTGCAAATGATATCAGTAATTCACGTGCAAAAGGACTTTTAAAGAATATTGAATTATTTGGCATTGGCAATATGCTGGTATTGAGTGAAGAACCCGGAAAACTGACAGAGTATTTTCCAGAATATTTTGATAAGATTTTAATTGATGCGCCCTGTTCTGGAGAAGGGATGTTCCGTAAAGATAAGAAAATGGTGAAAGCATGGGAGGAACACGGACCGGAATTCTTTGCAAAAATCCAGAGAAGTATTATTACACAGGCGGCATCTATGCTGCGTCCGGGGGGAATGTTACTGTATTCTACCTGTACTTTTGATCCTCTGGAAAATGAGCAGACCGTAGAGTATCTGCTTCAGGAGTATCCGGAATTTGAAATCTGTGAGATGGAAGGATATGAAGGTTTTGCAGAAGGGATTGTGGAAGCCGGAAAGAGCAAGAATCCGGAACTGAAAAAAACAGTTCGTATTTTCCCTCATCGTATGGAGGGAGAAGGACATTATCTTGCACTTCTGAAAAAGGGGACTGCACAGACTGAGAGTCTGAAAAGAAAGAATACCTGCAGCAAAATGCGGATACCGGAGGAACTGGAGGAATTCTTCAAAGATGTTTCCTGGAAACCGGACGCCGGTCGTCTTGATATCCATGGAGAACGTGTTTACTATATGCCAGAGAATATTCCGAATATGAAAGGAATACGATTTCTTAGAACCGGACTTCTACTGGGTGAACTAAAGAAAAAACGATTTGAGCCGAGCCAGGCATTTGCAATGTCTCTGAAAAAAGAAGAATATGCAAAAACATTGGACTTAAAGGTAGAGGATGAACGTGTCATCAAATATCTGAAAGGCGAGACACTGGAATTTGAAGATCTGGTCTCCCGGAAAGAAAAAGGCTGGTATCTGGTGTGTGTAGACGGATATCCTCTTGGTTTTGGAAAGCTGGCAAATCAGACATTAAAGAATAAATATCTGCCGGGCTGGCGCTGGCAGTCATGAGATGTCAGAAATTCCATCAGATAAAGGAAGCTAGGGTATGAAATTAAGATTAGATAAATATTTGGCGGATATGGGAGCCGGAACCCGCAGCGAGGTCAAGCGTGCAGTGGGTAAAGGACTGGTTCTCGTAAATGGACAGGTTGTAAAAAAGCCGGAAGTGAAGATAGATACTGAATCAGATTGTGTTATCTGCCAGGGGCAGGAAATCGGATATACCGAATATGAATATTATATGCTGAACAAACCGGCAGGCGTTATTTCCGCAACAGAAGACAGCCGGGAAAAAACTGTGATTGATTTGATCGAAAGCCGGAAGCGGAAAGATTTGTTTCCGGTTGGAAGGTTGGATAAGGATACCGAAGGATTGCTTTTGATTACCAATGACGGGGCATTGGCCCATCGGCTTCTGTCACCAAAAAAACACGTAGATAAGGTGTATTATGCGAAGGTGCAGGGAGTAGTAACACAAGAAGATGTCCAGGCATTTGCGAAAGGAGTGGACATTGGTGAAGAACGGCTGACGCGGCCGGGAAATCTGGAAATTTTGGCATCCAATGCAATATCCGAAATTCGTCTGACTATCCATGAAGGAAAATTTCATCAGGTGAAACGGATGTTTGAAGCGGTTGGAAAACAGGTGATTTATCTGAAACGTCTGAGCATGGGAACATTGAAACTGGATGAAGAGCTGGGACCCGGAGAATATCGGCCATTGACAGAGAAAGAGGTGGAGCAGTTATGTTAAAAGACAAGAAGGCGGTCATTTTTGATATGGATGGAACCCTTGTGGATTCAATGTGGATTTGGCAGGAAGTAGACCGGATTTATATGAAAAAATACAATCTGACTCCTCCGCCGAACTTCCAGAAAGCATTGGAAGGCAAAAGCTATACGGAGACTGCACAGTATTTCCTGGATGTTTTTCCGACATTGACATGCACTTTGGAAGAAGTGCAGCAGGAATGGATTGAGATGACAAAAGAGTTGTATATGACCAAAGTGCAATTAAAGCCGGGGGCAAAAGAATTTTTGAAAAGGCTGAAAGAACGTTGTATCCTGACGGGAATTGCTACAAGTAATGCAAGGGAACTTGCAGAGGTTACACTGCATGCGCTGGGGATTCTTGACTGTTTTGATTCCATCCGGACGGCCTGTGAAGTAGCAAAGGGAAAACCTGCACCGGATGTTTATTTAAAGGTTGCAGAAGATTTAAATGTCCTTCCAAGAGACTGTCTTGTATTTGAAGATGTTCCAAAGGGAATTGAAGCCGGAAAGAACGCAGGCATGTGGGTATGTGCCGTAGAGGATGCATTTTCAGTCAATGATGAAAAAGAAAAAAAGGAAAAGGCAGATTATTTCATTCGCAGTTATGATGAAATTGAAGAAGAAACTTATGAAAGATGTGGAGTATAAAATAATATGAAACAAGGGTTTTTACCAATATGCAGAAAAGATATGGAAGAGCGTGGCTGGGAACAGGTGGATTTTGTTTATATATCCGGTGACGCCTATGTAGACCACCCCTCATTCGGACATGCTATCATTACCCGTTTGCTGGAATCCCGCGGCTATAAGGTTGGGATCATTTGTCAGCCCGACTGGAAAGATAAGAACAGTATCACAGAATTTGGAGAACCAAGGCTTGCATTTCTGGTATCTGCGGGAAATATGGACTCTATGGTCAATCATTATTCTGTATCAAAAAAACGGCGGAAAAGTGATGCATATACTCCGGGCGGAGTAATGGGTAAGCGTCCGGATTATGCGGCGACCGTATATGGAAACCTGATTCGGCAGACCTATAAGCATACTCCGGTTATTTTGGGTGGAATCGAAGCAAGCTTACGCAGACTGGCGCATTATGATTACTGGTCTGATAAGCTGAAACGTTCGGTTCTTCTGGATTCCGGTGCGGATATCATTTCTTATGGAATGGGGGAACATTCGATTCTGGAGATAGCGGAAGCTTTGGATGCCGGAATTGCTGTACAGGATATCACATATATCGATGGTACGGTGGTAAAGACGAAGTCTTTGGATTCCGTTTATGATGCGGTTATCCTGCCATCGTTTGAGGCGATGAAGGCTGATAAAATGGAGTATGCGAGAAGCTTTTATACGCAGTACTGCAATACAGATCCATTTTCCGGAAAACGTTTGGCAGAGCCTTATTCAGAGCATTTATATGTGGTACAGAATCCACCGGCAAAACCATTGACTCAAATGGAGATGGATGATGTCTACGCACTTCCGTTTATGCGCAGTGCCCACCCGGTATATGAAGAAGCGGGTGGAGTGCCGGCCACTGCGGAAATTAAATTCAGCTTAATTAACAACAGGGGGTGCTTCGGAGGATGCAGTTTTTGTGCGCTGACATTCCATCAGGGAAGAATCGTACAGACAAGAAGTCATGAATCTTTAATTCGGGAAGCAGAGGAAATAACACAAGACAAGGACTTTAAGGGATATATACATGATGTAGGCGGACCAACCGCCAACTTCAGGCATCCTTCCTGTCAAAAGCAGATGACGAAGGGTGTCTGTAAAACAAAACAGTGCCTGTTTCCGTCTCCGTGTAAGAATCTGAATGCAGATCATCAGGATTACGTGCAGCTTTTACGAAAACTGCGAAAAGTGCCAAAAGTAAAAAAGGTATTCATACGGTCCGGCATCCGATTTGATTATCTCTTGGCGGATTCAAGTGATATTTTCTTGAAAGAACTCTGTGAGTATCACGTAAGCGGACAGCTGAAAGTTGCACCGGAACATGTTTCAGATCCTGTACTTCGCATGATGGGGAAACCGGAAAATAGAGTTTATGAGACGTTTACAAAGAAATTCTATGAGATGAACCGGAGAATTGGAAAAACGCAGTATCTCGTGCCATATCTAATGTCTTCTCATCCGGGATCCACGTTGAAAGAGGCTGTGGAGCTTGCAGAATATTGCAGGGATTTAGGATATATGCCGGAACAGGTACAGGATTTTTAT
>CASERA010000015.1 GCA_949290175.1 uncultured Ruminococcus sp. | reverse complement strand
TTTACACCGTCTCCGGTCATGGCTACCTGATGTCCCTGTCGTTTCAATGCCTGCACAAGCTGCTGTTTCTGCTTTGGTGTCACTCGTGCAAAAACGGCATATTGCTGACAAAGAGTATCAAAATCTGCATCCTCTCCTAGCTGAGATAAGTCAATGGCATCTGACCACCGTTCCAGTCCTGCTTTTTTCGCAATCATAGAAACTGTCTTGACATGATCTCCTGAAATCACTTTTACATCCACACCTTCTTTGCGGAAATATTCCAACGTCTGTTTCGTATTTTTACGAATTGTATCTGCCAGGATTACAATACAAAGCGGTTTAATTTCATCCGGAAGTTTCTCTTCATCATCCCATCTTCCTTCACAATATCCTATGACGATTGCTCTGTAACCTTCATCCATTTGCTCCTCTACTGCTTTAGGAAGCTCTTTTAAAATACGCTCCGGAGCCCCCACAAATACCGTTCCGGCCCCCTGGAAGCTGACTGCCCCCCATTTTCTCTTAGAAGAAAATGGAATTTTATTCTCAGGCTGATATACCACCTTAGCAGAAAATCTTTTTTCCAAAGCCTGAAAAGTTGCATTGTTGTCATCACTGGCTGCCAGATACGACTGAATCAAATCTTCTGTTTCTTTCTCCGGCAGGCCTGCCATTGAAATCACATCCTGAACATTCATTTTCCCATCTGTAATCGTACCTGTCTTGTCCAGACAAAGAACATCTACGTGTGCCAGTGTCTCCAAAGAATAAATATTCTGTACCAGAATTTTCATTTTTGCAAGCCGGATTACTCCCATTGCAAGAGACACAGATATTAAAAGAACCAGACCTTTTGGAAGCATACCTAAAAGTGCCGCCGCCGAAGAAACAACAGATTCATCAATCGGAGTATCTCTCAACACAATTGCTTCCAAAAATAATAAGATTCCCAGAGGAATAATCAGAAAGCTGGTAAACTGTGTCACTTTCTTCATAGAACCCAGTAATTCCGACTGCGTTTGTTTTGTTTTTTTCACCTCTTCTGCCAGACCTGTTGCATAGTTTTCACTGCCGGTATGTATAACTTTTGCATAACATCTGCCGGAAATTACAGAACTTCCGGAATAAAGCTCGCTTCCTTCTTCTTTCAGAACAGCATCGCTTTCACCTGTCAGCAGGGATTCATTCACTTCCATTGTCCCTTTCAGAACAACTGCATCATTACAGATTTGATTTCCACTCTCCAGAATCATCACATCATCTTTGACAATCTCATCTGTTTCGATACTCAGTTCCTCCCCATCCCTCAGGACTGTAACATGGGGGCGATTTAATATAGACAATTCATCTACTAATTTCTTTGCTTTCAGTTCTTGAGTAATTCCAATCACTATATTTAAAATAATAATGGCAATGAATACCATATTGGAATATGCTCCCACTGCAAAAAGCAGCCCCGCAATCAGAAAATTGAGCAGATTAAACAAAGTGAAGATATTCTCCTTTAAAATCTGCGATTTTGTTTTCGTAATCGTTGATGGTGATTTACCCGCTCTCTTCTGCTCCTGACGTTCTGCCACCTCCCGGGCGGATAGGCCCACTATTGGTTCCTGCATGTAATACCTCCTACTTGTTGTTCTATATCTTAATTTTCACTCCTATGAAAATAGCATATATTTGAATATTTTTCTATAAAAATTTGAATTTTTTGCTTGTTTTTCAGTAATATTGCTATTCGTCCTTAAAACGATTGATGATTTTCATTATCGTAGCTTCCATCTGAGCAATTTCTTTCTCCGAAATATCTCCCAAAAGTTTATCATTAATTTGCTCAATTTCTTTCTTCAATTTGACAATCAATTTCCCAGCTTCCTCTGTCAGCCGGATATGCTGAACTCTTTTATCTGCCGGATCTCTCACACTGCTTACCAGGCCTCTGTCGATCAATGAGTCCACACTCCTGCTTACCAGACCTTTGGAAACACCTAAGAAAAAAGTCAGCTGACTACATGTAGTAATGGATTTATTGTTTGAAAGAAGGATTAGAATGGCGATTTCATTGTGTGAAAAGTTTTCTTCTTTAAATCTCTGTTTTAGCTCATCCGCGTAATATTTTCGAATTTGGGAAAAATATTTCAATAATGTTTCTATATTTCTTTCCATTGCTGCCTCCTAATGCAACAGCATCATTACTTTTTCATTGGTTTACTTGTAAATAATTCTTAATATAGTCTTATTTGCGGAAATTGTCAACCTATACCCCTCCGATTACCAAAGAACCAATCTGATATACCGCAAATGTAATCACCCATGCTACACTCAGCTGAAATAATGCTGTAAATCCTGTCCATTTCCAACTTCCGCTCTCTTTTTTGACAGTTGCCAGAGTTGCTGCACATGGAACATACAACAGACAGAAAATCATCATACAATAGGCATTCAAAGAACCAAATCCCTGTGCTCCAAGTATTCCAACCAGTGTATCCATACCTGATGGAGAATTAATATTCGGAATTGCAAACAGCACTGCAAAACTGGAAACTACTACTTCTTTTGCAGAAATTCCTGCGATTAAAGCCACTGCTATCTGCCAGTATCCCAGGCCCAGCGGAACAAAAACAGGTACCAGCCAATGTCCGAGCATGGATCCAAAACTCTCCGCCATCTCTGTCGTATATCCGCCCAGACCAAAATTCAGAAGTATCCACATAATAATAGAGGCCAGGAAAATCGTCGTTCCTGCTTTCGTCAGATAATCTTTCACCTTTTCCCATACATAAATTGCCACAGTCCTCATACTCGGTGCCTTGTATTCCGGCAGCTCAATCAGAAGCATGTCCTGATTCTTCCGCTGATCTGCCAGATGCATCACGGCAGCAGCTGCAATGGCAACTGCCAGACCGATAATATACATAGAATATGCCGCTAACATGGCATGATTTCCAAAAAACATTTCTGAAAAAAGTATGTAAATCGGCAATCTTGCACTGCAAGACATAAAAGGCGTAATCAACATCGTTTTATATCTGTCCCTTTTATCTTCCAATGCCCTGGATGCCATAATTGCAGGAACAGAGCATCCAAATCCCAGAATCATAGGAATAAATGCCCGGCCGGACAATCCCAGTTTTCCCATAATTCCATCCATTACATAGGCAACTCGTGCCATATATCCACTATCTTCCAAAAGTGCCAGCGCCAGGAACAGAATAAAAATGTTCGGAAGGAAGGTCAGAACCCCTCCCACACCTGTCACAATTCCATCTACAATCAGGGAGGTTAACATTTCTCCTGTCTGTACCGCATTCAATCCGTTTTCAATTGCCTGTGCTGCCCAGTCAATCATCATCTGCATATATTCTTTGAGCCAGTCTCCGATTGTAAAAGTCAAGAAAAATACAGCTCCCATAATACATAGGAAAATCGGAAGCCCCAGCCATTTATTTGTCAGAAACCTGTCCACCTTATCTGTTGCAGCTGCTTTTTCTGCCTTATTTACCATGACTTCCTGCATGATTTCTTCTATAAAATCATATTTTTCATTAATAATATCTGATTCATAACTGCGGTCAATCACATCCGGAAGATCGACCGGATATTTTTCTGTAATCTCTTTGTCCCCTTCCAGCATCTTAATCGCATGCCAGCGGTAATTCTTAATTTCCGGATACATTTCCTTCAGAACATCTATAATTTTATCAATTTTATCTTCCAGATTATCGCTGTAAACCATAGCATATTCTCTATGGTGATTATGTGGATGTTGAGAATCCATTCCATGATGATGTATCAGGTCTTGTGGTTTCCGTATATCCTTGTGATGGGCTACTGCATGAATTAAAATCTCCAGACCTGTCCGCTTTCTTGCGGATACGGGAATCACCGGGATTCCCAGCATTTCCGGAAAACGGTGCAAATCAATCTCCATCCCTCTTTTTTCCACAATATCCATCATGTTCAATGCTAAAACAACTGGTTTCCCCAGTTCCAGCAACTGTAACGTCAGGTATAGATTCCTCTCCAGTGATGAAGCATCTGCCACATCCACAATCACATCCACATCGTCACTTAAGATATACTGCCGTGTCACCTGCTCTTCCATCGTATAAGAAGTCAGACTGTATGTCCCCGGTAAATCTACTAATTTATACGTATGATTATGATGCTTCATTGCACCTTCTACTTTCTCTACGGTAACTCCCGGCCAGTTTGCAACTTTCAGGTTAGCTCCGGTAAAAGCATTAAACAGTGTCGTTTTCCCGCAATTTGGATTTCCAATAAAGCCAACTGTTAAATTTTCTTTCATATCCTTATCCTTTCACTTCAATCTTTCTGCTAATCCCTTTTCCAAGTGCAAACCTGGTTCCTCTTACTCTCACGATTAAAGTCCCCTTACTCTTATTATTTAACACTTCTACCTGTGTACCATAAGTCATTCCCAGTGCTTCCAGTCTTTTCGCCACGTTCAACGGAAGCTCCATATTTTGAATCTCATATCTGCTTCCGATTTTTCCCCGATCCAGCGTCATATTCTTCTGTTCCATATTTTTTCCTCTTTTGCTGTAATTGATAATTTTTCTCTTTAAAATTATATCACATTCTTTTCTCTTTGCAATGTATGATGCAAAGAAAGGGAGCACCTGAGTGCCCCCTCTTCCATAAGAAACTTTTTTAAATTTTGGTATGTATTATTTTACGACTTCCTGATACTGTGCATGTTTTTCTAACGCTTCCGTCATCTCTGCCATCCTGCTGACATCTCCAATCAAAATCACACCGCACAGACGATTATTCAGGAAATAAAACTTCTGATACTGCTTCTTGCCCATATCTTTGAATTCCACTGTCTTATAAACCAGATTTGGATTCTTTCCATTATCTCCTGCTGCAAAAAGTGCTGTTCTCATTCCATGGAAGCTCAATGCCGCGGGAACTGTCTTATATTCTGCGAAATCTCCTGCTGCATTTGCCCCCGCTATTCTTCCCTGCTCCATTGCTTCCGGCCAGATTGCATAATTGATTCCATCAAACTGGGCACAGTCGCCGCATGCATAAATATTCGGGAAATTAGTTTCCATTTTCTCATTTACAATCACTGCACGATCTGTTTCAACTCCTGCTGCCTGTGCAAGTGCTGTATTGGCACGTACTCCTGCGGAAACAATAACCAGTTCTGCCGGAAATACTTCTCCACTCTCCAATCTCACTCCACTGACTCTTTCCTGTCCTTCAATTTCTACAATCTTCACTCCTGTGTGAATCTGAATATCCTGTCTTTCACTGATGAATTTCAGCATCTCACCCGCGGCCTCATCCAACTGGCGTCCCATCAGCTGTGGCGCTGCTTCCAGAACTGTCACATGACATCCGGCTTTTTTCAGCTCCCAGGCTGCTTCCAGACCGAGTACACCGCCTCCGATGACAACTGCATTTTTCACAGATGGGAGCATTTCTCCAACTTTCTTTGTATCATCAAGTCTGCGAATTGCAACCACGCCTTCTTTATCTGCACCGGAAATCGGAGGGATAAAACATTCCGAACCAAGCGCATATATGAGTTTTGTATAGACAAACTTCATACCGCCTTCCAGCTCAATCTGGTTTTCTTCCGGATGAATTGCGATAACTTCTTTCTCCAGTACAAGCTGAATATTATTTTCTTCATACCATTTTACATCCTGAATTGCAATCTGGTCTTCGTTCAAATCTGCCATAATAGACTTCGTCAGCATCGGACGGTTATAAGAGCGGTAAGGCTCATTGGAAATCATCAGCACAGATGCCGTCTTATCTCTCTCCCTGATTGCAGAAGCTGCATGAAATCCTGCAGCACCATTTCCAATAATTACATAAAAATCCTCTGTATCATTTCTAAAGCCATTTTCTTCCACTTCAACAGGAACAAAATTTTCTTTTCCCACTCCACAAACCGGACACACTTCCAAAGAAGAATCAAATATTTCTCCGCAGACCAGACATTTCACAAGCTGGCGGGCTCCTTTCTTTGTTTTCTGCGGCTTTTCCTTATTCTGCAGAACACAGCCAAAATTATACCCAAAATCATAGGCATCAATCAGATTGTCTTCACTTGGTTTGAATCTGACACGGAACCCATCATCTACAACCTTCATTCGCAGTTGTTTTAAACGCTCAACAATATGCGGTACCCCTTCGCCACTCCAGCCATAACTCCCAAATGCACTCGCCAGCTTACCTCCGTGAGTCCCTGGAAAAATGGATGTTGTCAAATCCCAGATTGGTTTTAATGCTTCTCCCACAATCGTCGGGGTTCCAAACAAAATTCCGTCAGCAAAGCTCAATTCCTCCAGAACTTTTGCCTGGTCAGCTTCTACCATATCATAACAGCGCACATCGATGTCACCGCTTTCTGAAATTCCTTCCGCAATTTTCTCCGCCAGCTGTTTTGTATATCCATATGCACTTACATACGGAATCACAACTGTCTTTTTCTGATTTGGATTTACCACAGTACACCATTCTTCATAAGTATCCAGAATAAAATCAATTTTGTCATCAATGACCGGGCCATGACCTGTGCAAATCATTGTAATATCCAAATCGCGTACTCTATCCAATGCTTTCAGCATGAACTTCTTAAATGGCCCGATAATATTATCAAAGTAATACTTTGTCGCACGCATATAATCATCCCATGCTGTCACCTTACTTAATAAAATCTCATGGAACCCGTAATGGGAGCCAAAAGAATCGCAGGTCACAAGAATCTGTTCTTCTTCAATATATGTATACATTGTATCCGGCCAGTGCAGATTCGGCACAATTAAGAATCTCAGTGTTTTATCTCCGATTTTCATCGTCTCATTATCCTTCACCGCGATTCCCGTAAATTCTCCATTTACAATTTCCTTTAAGAATCCAATCGCACATCCTGTCGCAATGATTTTCAGTCCCGGATTCAGTTCAAGCAATCGTTCCACACTGCCTGCATGGTCTGGTTCCGTGTGGTTGACTACCAGATAATCGATCTTATGAATGTCCGTAATTTCTTTTAATTTTTCTAAGTATTCATCAAAAAATTTTGCTTTTGCTGTTTCAAACAGAATCGTTTTATTTCCTGCTTTCAGAACATAAGAATTGTAAGTCGTACCGAACTCGGTGTACATGATGATATCAAAAACTCTCAGATTTTCATCCACAATTCCTGTCCAGTAGAAATCATCTCTTAGTTTTAATGTTGTCATGCTTTACTTCCTCCTGTTTTTCCTATGTCTATCTGTACAATTGCCATGTATGAATCCCATTCAGGCATTACAGACACATCTTATAAATATTTACAACATCTTCCCGGCTCAATGGAACATACGCATCATTCAGTCCGCCGAATTCTACTGCATGCTCTGCCATCCGGGCAAAATGTTCTTCTCCAATATTGAGTTCCGTCAAAGTCATTGGAATTCCCAAACTCTTTAAAAATGCTTCCGTCGCATCAATTCCCGCATTCGCTGTCTCATACTTATCTTCAGCCGGCACAACATTCCAGACATTCACTGCATATTCTGCAAATTTATCGACAGTGTCATCATTCAAAATATATCGCATCCATCTTGGAGTAAGAATTGCAAGGCCGACTCCATGAGTAATGTCATAATATGCACTCAGTTCATGTTCCATCGGGTGACAACTCCATGCACACTCTTTTCCTGTCGAACAAATTCCGTTAATTGCCAGAGATGAAGTCCACATCAATTCTGCCCTCGCTTCATAATTATCCGGCTCTTTTACAGCTATCGGTGCGTACTGAATCACTGTCTTCAAAAGCCCTTCACTGATACGGTCAGGAACTGCTGCCTGTTTTCTATCAAAATATACTTCTAATATGTGAGACATGATATCCGCCGAACCTGCCGCTGTTTGATTCGCCGGAACACTGAATGTGTTTTCCGGATTTAAAACAGAAACTTTCGGAAGCAGAAGCGGATGCCCAAACCCTAACTTTTCTTTTGTCCTTAAATTCGTAATCACCCCGCCGTTATCCATTTCACTGCCGGTAGCAGAAAGGGTCAGAATGGTACAGATTGGAAGTGCTTTCTCAATCTTACTCGGATCCAGAATCAAATCCCATGCATCGCCTTCGTAATATGCTGCTGCCGCAATCGCTTTTGAACAATCAATCGTACTTCCGCCGCCTACCGCAAGAATCACATCAACATCCTCTTCGCGGCAAATCGTTGCTCCTTCATAAACACTGTCAATCCGGGGATTTGGCTCAATTCCTCCAAGCTCAAATACTTCAAAATCCTCCAAGAGTTTTTTCACCTTATCATACAATCCTGTTCTTTTGATACTTCCGCCGCCATAAGTCAGAAGCACCCGGGTTCCATACTTCTTCAGAAGCTCTGAAAGCTGTTCTTCCTTGCCTTTGCCAAATAAAATATTGGTTCCCACACAAAAATTAAAATTCTCCATCGCTATTTTGCCCTCTTTCCTGAAAATTAGCATCCGGAAATAAACTGGCTTCTTTTCCTTCTGCCTGCCCATTCCTATTTTATCATTTCCCTTTTCAAAAGTCATTTATTTCTTTATACTATTTTAGGAATATTTTCTTGAAAACTCCAAATGATAAATAAACAGGAAAGGATGATTTTAATGCTTAAACAAGAATTAATCCAACAATTTCGAAATGAAATTTCACTTTTCAATGAAAAAATCTACGCATTTGAAACAGGTGAAATAGATAGAAATACATTCAAAGGAATTTCTGGAGGATTTGGATGCTACGCCCAAAAAGAAAATGGCTATATGCTCCGTCTTCGACTGCCCGGCGGATGCATTTCCAAAGAAACATTAAAATTTGTTGCGGACAAAGTTTCCGAACATCACATCAATCTGCTGAAACTGACTACATGTCAGACCATCCAACTGCATAATCTTTCCGCTGACTCCACCGTTACTCTGATACGGGAGGCACTGGATTTTGGTATTATTACACGCGGAGGCGGCGGAGACAATCCCAGAAATGCAATGACAAGCCCTCTCTCCGGCGTAGAAAAAGGCGAGACATTTGATGTTCTTCCATATGCAAAAGCTGCTGGCGAATATCTCATTACAAGAATGCCGGAACTTCATATGCCGAGAAAACTGAAAGTCGGATTTTCCAATACCTCTTCTAACGAACCCCACGCAACCTTCCGGGACCTTGGATTCGTTGCAAAAGAGGATGGAACCTTTTCTGTATATTGTGCAGGAGGTCTGGGACCAAATCCTAAACTGGGTGTCCACATTATGGATGGAGCCAATCCGGAAGAGGTTTCTCTCTATATCAGTGCCATGCTTCGTTTATTCACGACCCATGGAAATTATAAATCTCGCGCAAAAGCACGTACTCGATATTTACAGGATACTCTCGGACCGGATGGAATCCGTGAAACATTTCTGAAGTATTTATCAGAAGTACGCAAGGAAGAAGCTCCCTGGCCTGTCGAGCCTGCCACAACAGTTTGTAAAAATGCCGATGGTACGCTTCCGGACTCTCTTTTGAAAAGCGGCAGGATTATAGAGCAAAAACAGGACGGATTGTACACTGTTTCTTATCATCCACTGGGAGGACGCCTGGCACCGGAAAAACCTTCTGCTATTTATGAAGTCATCAAAAATATGCCCGAAACAGAAGTC
>CASERA010000014.1 GCA_949290175.1 uncultured Ruminococcus sp. | reverse complement strand
CCATGTTTTACTTTTTTATTCATTACTGCTGTACCTCCTTCGATCTGCTTAACTTATTCTGAATTAATGCAATAATTGCAACCAGAATAAAGAATATCACTGCTTTCGCCTGTCCTACTCCCTCATATCCTGCTCTTCCGTAGAATGTATTGTAAATATTCAAAGCCAGCATCTCGGACATTTTAGACGGAGCACCATTTGTCAGTGCCAGGTTCTGATCAAATAGTTTAAATCCATTTGTCAGCGTAAGGAATGTACAGATTGTAATTGAAGGCATAACCATCGGAAGGGTAACATTCTTCAAAACCTGTCCCGGACTTGCTCCATCAATTTTAGCTGCTTCAATCAGCTCTCCCGGTATATTCTGGATTCCTGAAATATAAATAATCATCATATATCCAACCTGCTGCCAGCACATCAAAATAATCAATCCCCAAAATCCGTAAACAGAAGAATATGTCAATGTTTTCTGGAAATACGCCAAAATTCCGTTTAGTAAAAGCTGCCAGATATATCCCAGAATAATACCACCAATCAGATTCGGCATAAAAAATATCGTTCTGAAAATATTTCTGCCCCGAATTGCTTTTGTCAAAATCATTGCCACCGTAAACGCCAGTACATTAATCAACAATACAGAAATGATTGTGAATAATGCGGTAAACCATAAGGAATGCAAAAAGGTTGCATCCTCAAAAACTTTCACATAGTTATCTAACCCGATAAATTTTGCATCTGTTACTGTCGTAAATTTACAGAATGATAAGTAAATCCCCAGCAAAAATGGAGCCAGAAATCCTATCGTAAATGCAAGCATAGTCGGAAGTACAAAAATGGGGAAATATCGTTTTACTGCCTTTTCCATTTTTCTCTTCGCCCCTTCCCTTTTTAAGAAAGGGATATTGCAAAACCTTGATTCTGCAACATCCCCCAGTATTAATTAATCTGCATTTGCTGCCTGATACTCGGTTGCCCAACCATCAACAAAAGCGTTTTCTACTGCATCCCATTTTCCTGTGCCCTGTGCATATTCAAGGAGTGCAGAACCCACGTTATTCTTCCAGTTTTCGGAAGGCATTGTTGTAAAGTTCCAGCTTACCGGTGTCTTGCCGGCTTTATTATATTCCTCATTCGCCTGAACCAATGGATTAGACGGGAGATAATCTTCAAATGTAGTAAATGGTGTTACAAACCCCATCTGATTTGCAACCATGTCACGTCCTTCATCACTTTCTACAACCCATGCAAGGAAATCAAGCGTTGCCTGAATATCTTCTTCAGATGCATTCTTATTAACACACCAGTAGTTCTCAGATCCTGTACACAGTCCCTGATTTTCCTCGCCTGACGCTCCGATATAGATTGGAAGCATTCCCATGTCTTCATCTGCCACTTCCATATCTTTTATATCATTATAAGCCCATGTACCATTCTGATAAAATACTGCTTCCCCAAGTGCAAATTCAGAACTTGCATCTTCTGCTGTTTTTGATGAAATCATGGATGCTTCACAGGTTGAGTTTGTAATGTACAAATCCCATATATTTTTGTAATTCTCTAAATATGTACCTTCAATTGCATCTGTGGAAGTAATTCCCCTGTCTTTGTATTCATAGTAAATCGGAAGATTTGCCAAATGTGTTTTAAATCTCCAGTCAGAAGAAGAATCCATTCCTGATGATGTGAAAGCTCCCTGAACCCCTAATTCATCTTTGTGTTTCTGAATGCCTTCTGCCACTGACTTGAGTGCCTCAAAGTTGTTAAGCTCATCCACAGAAGTAATCTCTGCATCTGGTAATTCAAAGTATTTATTCAGAAGTGCTTTATTGTAAATAAGTCCATATGTCTCGACTACGTAAGCAATTCCTTTTACTTCATCCCCATCTTTTAACACGTAGTCATCGCTGGATATATCTTTATAAATCTGACTATCTGATAAGTCATAACAGTAATCTTTCCATGTTGCCAGTCCCACAGGTCCGTTTACCTGAAAAAGTGTAGGTGCCTCATCTTTTGCCATTTCAGATTTCAACTGAGATTCATAGGTTCCGGATGCAGCTGTTTGCACATCTACCTGTACTCCCGTCTCCTTCGTGTACTTTTCTGCCAGCTCTACCCAGTCCTCTGCCTGTTCAGGTTTAAAGTTCAGATAGTAAACTTTTCCACTTGATTTTTTGTCTGCGGAACTACTGTCACTCTCTGCTTCTTTTGAGCTTCCGCATCCTGCAAGCATCGTTCCTGCCATCGCTGCTGTCAATAAAAGTGCTATTAATCTGCCTTTTTTCATAATGTTTCCTCCCTTTCCATAACTTACTTTTTTAACTGCTATAAGTATAAAAAATTTATGGAATTTCTAACATAATAAAAAATTCGGAAACATTGCACTTTTCCATGTTTTTGAAAGCAAGTAAAAAACACCTGCACCTTTCACGGGCGCAAGTGTTTTCTATCCTTTTATTCTTTATAAACGATTCTTATCATATGCCATCTGATACAGCATTTCCTGAGCATTGCAGGCCGGTGCATCATTTCGCACCATATGATAATTTCCGTCAGAATCTTCCTCTCTGGCTTTCTGATTATCATTAAGCATAATACTGAATATCTCTTGAATTCTTTGTTTCAGTTTTTCCTGGTAAACCGGTGCCGCTACCTCTACACGCTTCACCGTATTTCTTGTCATAAAATCGGCTGAACCAATATAATACTTTTCTCTTTTGCCGCATCCAAAAATATAAATACGTGAATGTTCCAGGAATCTTCCTACAATACTGATAATGCGGATGTTCTCGGTGTATCCCTTCACTCCCGGAATCAAACAGCAGATTCCTCTCACAATCATATCAATTTTTACTCCGGCACAGGATGCCTCCACCAGTTTTTCCATGATTTTTTTATCCGTCAGCGAATTCAGCTTCAAACCGATATATGCTTCTTCTCCATTCCTTGCATGAGAGATTTCGTCCTCTATCATCTCAATGACTTTGGACTGCAGACATTTGGGAGCAATCAGAAGACAGCCTGCTTCTTCCACTACTTCTCCTTTTGACAGCGACTGGAATACATTTGCCGCTTCCAGCCCAATCTCTACATTAGACGTCATCAGGGATAAATCCGTATACAGTCTGGATGTTTTTTCATTGTAATTTCCTGTTCCAATCTGCGTGATATACTCAATTTTCCCTTCCGTCCTCCTCGTAATCAAACACAGTTTTGAATGAACCTTATATCCTTCCAATCCATAAATCACCTGGCATCCTGCATTTTCCAGCATTCTTGACCAGCCGATATTGTTTTCCTCATCAAATCTTGCACGAAGTTCTACTAATACAACCACTTCTTTTCCATTTTCCGCAGCCTCACACAGGGCTTCTACAACCTTACTCTGCTTTGCCAACCTGTACAGTGTCATTTTAATAGAAATTACATTCTCATCTTCAGCAGCTTCATTCAAAAGCTTCAAAAACGGACGAATGGATTCATATGGATAAGACAACAGTTTATCTTCCTCTTTAATCTGGTCAATCACACTGATTCCGTCACGAAAATCTGGTGATTTCTGAGGTACCCGTTTTTCAAAAAACAGTTCCGGTTTCTTACGAAGCAAGTCCTGAATTTGGGAAATAAAGGATAAATCAAGAGGCGATTCAGACCGAAATACCCGCTTTGTATCCACATCCAGATATTTGCACAAAGCATCCACTACATTTCCATCTATTTCTCGGGATAAATCCATGCGTACCGGAGACAGCTTCTTCCGCTCTTTCATCAATTCCGCCATGAATTCTCTATAATCCAAATCTTCATCGTATAATGCATCTGCATCGATATCCGCATTACGTATCACCCTGAGCAGAGATTTTCCTTTAATTTTATATCCCTTGAATACTTCTCCTATATAATGCAGGATTAGTTCTTCTGACAGCATATATCTACCCTCACCAGAAGGCATCTCAATCAAACGCTCCAGCATATTGTTCGTACATGGGATAATTCCCAACCGTTCTTTCTTACTTCGTGTTTCCAAAACAACAATAGCATAAATTTCTTTATTGCGGAGAAATGGAAACGGCTGACGTTTTCCCACTACGGTAGGTGATATAAGCGGTGCAATTTCTCTATTGAAATATTTTTCAAGATATTTCTTTTCTTCCTCTTTTGCACTGTTAAAATCAATTAATTTGACACCTTGTGCTTCTGCTTCTTTCATCAGCTTTTTATAAATCTTATCTTTTCTTTTATTCAGCCGATGCACTTGTTCTACAACCGCCTGAATCTGCTCTTCTGGAGTCATATTCGTTTTATTATCCTTCACCTTTTCTCCAAGAAGTATCTGGTCCTGCAAAGAGCCCACACGAATCATAAAAAATTCATCTAAATTACTCTGATAAATAGATACAAATGTCATTCTTTCACATAAAGGTACATGTTCATTTTCTGCCTCTTCTAACACTCTTTCGTTGAATTTCAGCCATGATAACTCACGATTCATATAAATTTCTTCCATACTGCATCTCTCCCTCATATTTAACATAGTAAGTTTCAGTTTGCATTCGGTATAAATCTACATTTAAAATAATTGTAACATCGGATGTGTCGGAAGGTAAAGTGTTTATTTCCAAGTTATCAGATACTTTTGAATATGAGATACCTTCTTTTGAAAGCAAAAAATACTTTTAAAATTCTTGACAAAAGCAAAGCTGTTTGATAGATTATACATAAATTATTAAATCATAGAAAAAACTATTTGCCGCCGGGTAATTAAAGCGTTAAATTTTGTATCGTTAGGCCTATGAAGATACAAATTTAACGCTTTTTATATATGCGGTAAGAGAAAGGCAGGAAACTATTTTGGAATGGATATATTTAATTTTTGCAGGGATGCTTGAGGTATTTTGGTCTACGTGTTTAAAATTTTCTAACGGATTTAGTGTCTTAAAGTTTTCAATACTAACCGTTGTGGGAATGATTTTCAGCTTTCTGTTTCTAGCACAGGCAACAAAAAGTTTACCTCTAGGCACTTCCTACGCTATCTGGACAGGGATCGGTGCATTAGGTGCTGTAATTGTAGGAATTGTTTTATTTAAAGAATCATTTACACCAGCACGCCTTTTCTTTGTGGTACTGCTTTTAGTGGGCATCATAGGGTTAAAAATAACATCTGCCCATTAGTTTTTGAGCATACACTAATGACATGAAGGACCACCGCTCCTCTCGTACCAAGCTGCCTGTGCTGTCCACATATCATTATATTTACCTGGCCAAGATAATAATTCCTCATGTGTTCCTATATCCACAATTTTTCCTCTGTCCATTACTACAATTCGATTAGCAAGCTTAGCACTTCCCAATCTATGCGTCACTACCACAGCACATTTATTTTTGGTTAGTTTCTTGAATTGTGTATATATCATATTTTCCTCTATAGGATCGATAGCTGCTGTTGGTTCATCTAACACAATAAAACTATTTCGACGATATAAACCACGCGCTATTGCTAAACGTTGCCATTGTCCCCCTGATAAATCTATGCCGCCAAATTCAGGTGATAACATAGTACTCAAATTCATTTCATTAGAGTCGGATTCAATACCCACCTCTTTTAGAACAGTTTTAATCCTTAATTCATCAGCCTCTACTCCAGTCTCACTAATAGTCACATTTTCGGCTAATGTCATTTTATATCGCTGATATTCTTGAAACACACCAGATATACTATCATATATAGAACTTGGCGCTGTGACAGTGCTGTCAAGTCCACCAATTACGACCCTTCCTACGGACGGAATATAGAGTCCCGTTAACAGTCTCACCAACGTACTTTTTCCAGAACCATTCTCACCTACTATTGCAATAAACTCACCGTCCTCAATAGTTAACGATACATTG
>CASERA010000013.1 GCA_949290175.1 uncultured Ruminococcus sp. | reverse complement strand
TCGCAGCGTTCCAGTTCGGAAGCATCCGGGAATGCAATTTCACTGTTCCTGATATCAGGGTCTTCAATCAATTCTCGTGCAGCGGTATTCGGTGTAGAATACGTGATATAGTCAAAATTCATCTTCGCAATATCAGGACGACAAAGAAAGTTGATAAATGCCTCAGCATTTTCTTTGTGTTCAGCATTCTTTGGTATTACCCAGGAGTCAATCCACAAATTGGAGCCTTCTTTTGGAATCACATATTCCAGATTCGGATTTTCAAATTGTGAATAAATTGCCTCTCCAGAGTAGATGACACCGATAGCAGCTTCATTTCCAATCATCTTGTCACGAACCTGGTCGATAACATATGCTTGTACAAGAGGCTTTTGCTCAATTAAAAGCTGTTTTGCCTCTTCAAGTTCATTCAAATCCGTAGAGTTTAAAGAGTAGCCAAGATATTTCAGCGTCACTCCAAAAGCATCCCGGACGCTATCCTGCATCAGGATATTATCTTTGTATTTTTCATCCCAGAGAACACTCCAGCTGTCGATTGGTTCATCTACCATTGTTTTATTATAAAGAATGCCCACAGTTCCCCAGCAGTATGGAACAGAATATTTGTTTTCCGGATCAAACTGTCTGGATTGTTCCATATAAGTTGTTCCAATGTTTTTAATATTGGGGATATTATCAAAGTTAATCTCTGCAAGTAAATCATTTTCAATCAGGCGCTGAATCATATAATCTGAGGGGCAGACCACATCATAGGCAATGGCGCCGGACTGTATTTTAGGAAACATAATTTCATTGGTTTCATATTCTTCATAAACAACATCAATACCGGTTTCTTCTTCAAACATTTGTATGACTTGAGGGTCCATATATTCTCCCCAATTGTAGACAATGAGCTGATTGTTTCCACCTGTCACGCCATTTTTTGAACCATAGTAGAAACCGCCTGCAATAATTACAACAGCCATGGCGGCAGGAATAATTCTGCGAAATACAAGATGGCTGATGCGTGTACTTCTCTTTACCTTTAAAGGACGGGAGTCGGGAGACTTCTTCTGCTCTGGTGTGAAATTAATGAGGAATAGAAGCAGCAGTACAGTCACAAACATAATTGTAGAAAGTGCATACATTTCCGGTTTAATTCCTTTGCGGACTTCACTGTATATTTTGGTAGAAAGAGTATCGACTCCGGGCCCTTTGGTAAAGTGAGTGATTACAAAATCATCCAGTGACATTGTGAATGCCAGGAGGAATCCGGAAAAAATTCCCGGTATGATGTCTGGAAGCACTACTTTTACAAATGCATAAACTGGAGAGGCACCTAAATCCAGTGCTGCTTCATAGGTACTTTTTTTGGTTTGCTTTAGTTTCGGCATAACACTCAATATTACATAAGGAATATTGAAGGTGATATGGGCCAGAAGGACTGTGGAGAATCCAAGTGTAAAACGAAATGCTATAAACAAAAGCATTAGCGAGATACCTGTTACAATATCTGCATTCAGCATTGGAATATTGGTGACTCCCATCATCAGAGTCCTCATTCGTGGTTTCATTACTTGGATGCCCAGTGCTCCTGCAGTACCGATTATTGTAGCAATCAATGCGGAGAGGAGCGCGATGATCAAAGTTGTATACAGGGCATTCATAATATCCTGTTTTTTTAAAAGCTCAATGTACCATCGTCCGGTAAATCCGCCCCACTTAGAGCGGGTTTTAGAGTTATTGAAAGACAGTACAATCAAGGTAATAATCGGGGCATATAAGAGGATGAGAATCAGAGCCAAATATATCTTTTTTGCTGTATTTTTAATCAAAATGCGGTTCCCTCCCCATCTTTATCATATTTTGCAATCATAGCCATACTTACAATAATAAAAATCATCAAAACAAGAGAAAGACCTGAACCTACATTCCAGTTGCTTCCTTGCTTAAATTCTTGTTCGATGACATTTCCAATTAGTAGGATCTTGCTTCCACCCAATAAATCTGAGATAACAAAGGTTGTCAGGGATGGAACAAAGACCATTGTAACCCCGCTTATAATTCCGGGAATACTTAAAGGAAGTATGATTTTTGAAAAGGTCTGTATAGTGTTGGCTCCCAAATCACGTGCTGCGCAGACAACATCCTTGTCTATTTTGACAAGTACGTTATAAATTGGCAGTACCATAAACGGCAGAAAGTTATAAATCATGCCGAGGATAATGGCAAATGGAGTATTGATAATCGAGATTTCCGGAAGATGGAAAAAGCTCAACACACTATTGATAACTCCGTTTTTTTCCAACAGGTTCTGCCAGGCCAGTGTACGAAGCAGGAAATTCATCCACATTGGGAGAATAAAAATCAGTACAATAAAGCTGGTCTGATTGACATTTTTTTCTGAAAGAATCATAGCAAGCGGATAGGCAAGCAGAAGACAGATTGCTGTACTGATGAAAGAGAGCAGTAGTGCAAGTCCTAATGCCTTTAAATTTTCCTGCGTTGTAATCTGTGCCAGATTCAAAAGTGTAAATTCCCCGTCTCTATTAGTTAGTCCGTAATAAACAATCATAAACAGAGGAATAATGATAAATGAGACGGACCAGAACAGATATGGTCCGGCAAGTAATTTCCTACTCTTCAACGCTCACCGCCTCCGCATCTTCAGATTCCGGTTTTTTCATAATCTGGATATCGAATGGATCTACTTTGATTCCGACTTCCGTACCCACCGGGAACATATCCGTACTGTGTACAAGCAACTCATAATTATTGGCGAGCACTT
>CASERA010000012.1 GCA_949290175.1 uncultured Ruminococcus sp. | reverse complement strand
TGTATAGGAAAAAAATTGTTATGATAAAGTGGAAAACTCCTGTAATATGTGGATAAATAAAACGAGAAAGGGGCAACATGGGGAAAAGACAGGCATTAGCACAAAGAATATTACAGCTCATTGCGGCACTGACAGGTTCAGGTATTTTGTGTCTTACATGGAATATCTGGCGTACATTGAGATATTCCGGTGTGGAAGATGTAAAAAGCAGAATCCTTCTTGCACTGCAGATTCCGGTTTGGGGATGGTTGATTACAGCGGTAATCATATGGATGATACTGATCTTTATAAATAAATACGGAGAACAGACCGGTAAATTTTTATACCAATATCGTTTTGCAATTGCAGTTCTGATATGGATACTTTGTATCATATTTAAACTGAACGGTTCTTCGATTGCCTATTGGGGTGAGCATCTTGGAATTGATTTGGATTCCAGAGGGCTGCTGCTTGGTACAAGCAGAGGGGTGCGGTCGGACGAATGGGCAACATACACTCCCAAGATGCTTTCCCAACAGTTTAATTCAGACGGGGCATTTCCGTATTTCAGTGAAATTATTCGGGGAACAAAGACAGATACTTTCATCGTATATGGACTTCCTGTAAAAGATATTGCGGTTCTTTTCAGACCTTTTCACTGGGGATTTTTATTCCTGGGAGTAGAAAGAGGATTTTCTTTTTACTGGTGTGGAAGAATTATTGCACTGGCGGTGATTAGTTTTGAATTTGGAATGCTGATTACCAAAAAGAATAAATTATACTCATTTTTAATTGCACTGCTTTTTACATTGGCACCGACTGTTCAATGGTGGATTGGAGTAAATGGACTGGTTGAAATGATGATATTCGGACAGCTTGCAGTGCTGATGTTTTCTTACTATATGCATACGGAAAATATCTGGAAACGACTTCTGGTAGGGTTGATGCTCATTATCTGTGCAGGAGGATATATTCTGGTATTTTATCCGGCATGGCAGGTGCCGATGGCATATATGATCCTGGGGTTGTTAATTTGGGTATTTGCTGACTCCCGGAAAGAATTTAGATTTCGGAAGAAGAAGGATTTACCGGTTTTGCTGGGATGCCTGCTGTTGCTGGGAATTGGACTGTTATATATTTTCCTGAAATCGTCGGATGCGGTGTCGGCTGCATTAAATACGGCTTATCCGGGACAGCGTATAAACTGTGGGGGCGGGGACTTTCTGGAGATGATGCGGTATGGCGGAAATTTTTTCTTTCCATTGATTACGCAAAATCTCGTGGGAAATCACAGTGAGCTGTCAGTGTTTGTCAGTTTTGCACCTCTGGGAATTCTTTTGGCTTTGTATGTAATCTTGAAGGAGAAGAACCGGGATAAATTACTGATGATTCTACTGGTTGTATATCTGTTTTTGAGTTCGTATAGAATATTTGAATATCCTGAATTCCTGGCAAAAATAACTTTGCTGAGTAAATCAGCGGCAGGCAGGGTAACGCAGATTATCGGAATCCTGGATATTATATTGTTATTCCGGGCGTTATCTTTGATGAAGACACGCATAAAACTCTGGAATGCAGTACTGGCAGCTGTCATTTTTACAATAGGAACGGCGGCGATTAACAAGTTTATCTATGGAGCATATTTATCCGGAAGCCTTCTGGCAGGCATGGCAGTGTTGTTATTTTGCGGATGCTTTCTTCTTCTGCGCAGCAAAGAAAAATGGGAGAAAAGATTAACGTTGCTGTTCTTTTCATTGCTGATGTTTTATTGCGGTGGTTTAGTTAATCCGGTTCAGCAGGGAATTGATGTGGTTTATGATACGGATTTAATGAAAGAGATTCGTGAAATCGTAAATGAAGATTCCGAAGGGCTGTGGATTTGTGATAATATCGGATATCCTATGAATGATTATTTTATCATGGGAGGAGCACCTACGATTGATTCCATTAATGTTTATCCGGCAATGGAGCGGTGGGAGTTGTTGGATTCAGAAGGAAAATATGAAGATATTTATAATCGATATGCACATATTACAACTATCCTTCAACAAGAGGAGACCAGGTTTGAGCCTGATACCGCAGGCAGAGTGGATTGCATTTCTCTGTTGTTGAATGTGGAAGATTTAGAAACGCTGGAAGTTTCATATGTTGCGTCGAACCGTAATCTCACAGAATTAAATACAGAACATGTGATATTTTAATCAGTGGGAGATTCACAGGGAATTTTCATATATAAAGTGCAGTATTGTTGATAAAATTTAGTGAGGCAATCCTTGACATCCGTAAGGGGCTGTGATACGCTTTTTAACAATGAATATGTAAATGCAGTGATGAAGAGAGTAGGCTATATGAAGTTTTACAGAGAATTCCCATGGTTCCTGTTTTGCCTGGAAAGGCGGCAGGGATGGACGCTGAGAGGGATAGATGGAGGATAGCTGAAGATGGCTTCTGAGCGGCGCAGTAAGCTCGAGTATTCCTTATGCGGTACACTTGCAGTAAGCTGCGATGGGTTCGCCCTTTACAGCGTCAGAGTGTAAGATGCACTCACAGAGGTTCCGATTGTGAGGTCGGAATAAATTAGAAGTGGTAACACGGTATTAACCCGTCTTCTTGGAAACAGGAGGACGGGATTTTTTATTTTAAAGGAGAGAGAAAAATGGCAGAAAAACAGAATTATTACATTACAACTGCGATTGCTTATACATCAGGTAAACCGCATATTGGAAATACCTATGAAATTGTTTTGGCAGATGCAATTGCAAGATATAAGAGAAGTCAGGGATATAATGTATTTTTTCAGACTGGAACAGATGAGCATGGGCAGAAAATTGAGCTGAAGGCAGCAGAATCAGGAGTTACACCAAAAGAATTCGTAGACAGTGTTTCAAGTGAGATTAAAAAAATCTGGGATTTAATGGATACTTCTTATGATAAATTCATTCGTACAACAGATGAATATCACGAGAAACAGGTTCAGAAGATTTTTAAGAAATTGTATGAGCAGGGAGACATTTATAAAGGGCATTATGAAGGAATGTACTGTACACCATGTGAATCCTTTTTCACAGAATCCCAACTTGTAGATGGAAAATGCCCTGACTGTGGACGCGAGGTGCAGCCGGCAAAAGAAGAAGCATATTTCTTCAAAATGAGTAAGTATGCGGACAGACTGATTGAGCATATTAATACTCATCCGGAGTTTATTCAGCCGGTATCCCGTAAAAATGAAATGATGAATAACTTCCTGCTTCCGGGATTACAGGACTTGTGTGTATCCAGAACATCTTTCAAATGGGGAATTCCGGTAGATTTTGATCCGAAACATGTAACATACGTATGGTTGGATGCGCTGACAAACTATATCACAGGAATCGGATATGACTGTGATGGAAACAGCACAGAGCAGTTTGGTAAATTATGGCCTGCTGATCTGCATCTGATTGGAAAGGATATCATCCGTTTCCATACAATTTACTGGCCGATTTTCTTGATGGCACTGGATCTTCCACTTCCAAAACAGATATTTGGACATCCGTGGCTGCTTCAGGGAGATGGGAAAATGAGTAAATCTAAAGGAAATGTGCTGTATGCAGATGAGCTGGTAGATTTCTTCGGAGTGGATGCTGTACGTTATTTTGTTCTTCATGAAATGCCGTTTGAGAACGACGGAGTAATTTCATGGGAACTGATGGTAGAGCGTATGAATTCAGACCTTGCAAACACACTTGGAAACCTGGTAAATCGTACAGTGTCCATGACAAATAAATACTTTGGCGGAACTGTTACAGACAAAGGTGTGGCTGAAGATGTGGATGTAGAGCTGAAAGCAGTTGTGGAAGATACACCAAGAGCAGTAGAAGTAAAAATGGATGAACTGCGTGTAGCGGATGCAATTACAGAAATTTTCAACCTCTTTAAACGCTGCAACAAATATATTGATGAAACGATGCCTTGGGTACTGGCAAAAGAGGAAGAAAAGAAAGATCGTCTGGAGACCGTACTTTGGAATCTGATTCAGAGTATTTCCCGGGGGGCAGAGCTTCTGGAATCTTTCATGCCGTCTACCAGCAGAAAAATCTTGGAACAGCTTGGAAATGGACATGTAACAGAAAAACCGGAGATTCTGTTTGCAAGACTGGATTTAGAGGAAGTGATGAAAAAGGTGGCACAACTTCATCCACCGGTAGAAGAAGAAAAAGAAGAGGAAAATGTGATTGACATTGAAGCGAAACCGGAAATCACGTTCGAACAGTTTGGTGCGATGCAATTCCAGGTAGGAGAAATCATCGCTTGTGAAGAAGTGAAAAAATCCAGAAAACTTCTTTGTTCT
>CASERA010000011.1 GCA_949290175.1 uncultured Ruminococcus sp. | reverse complement strand
CCAGACTTGCTGCCGCTGCAATCAGAAGCTCTGTTTTTTCTTCTGTTCTCTGCTGTGTCTCTGATTCTGCTGTCCCATTGTCTGTATTCTTCGACTCAGACCCACATCCAAAAGCCATCGCTCCTGTCAATACTGCAGCCATTAAAACTCCTAAAACCTTTTTCTTTCTCATACCTTTTCCCCCTTTCTTTTATTTTCTTATTCATTATATATCAAGTTATTTTTAAAAACAACTTGATTTCCTAAAAGAAAAGGCAAAAAACGCCTTTTCTTCATACAAACGACTTTTTCTATTTAGTATAGTATACTCCATTAAATGAGCTATTTTTTCTTCTTTTTCTCATATGGAGTTCCTGTCAGAGGAAGTTTTGTCTGAAATTCTCCATTCAGTTTATAATATGCTCCTGTAATTGCCGGAGCCGTCGGAATTGATGTAATTTCTCCGATTCCAATTGCACCATATGCGACGTCGATTCCTTGTTTTTCGATAATCAATGATTCAATTTCAGGCACCTTATCCGCTTTAAACAATCCCAATGTTCCAAATCTGGAGACTGGATATCCATCTTTGATTTCGTACTGTTCCGTTAAGGCATATCCCATACTCATCACAACTCCGCCTTCAATCTGACCTTCTACACTGATTGGGTTAACTGCTTTTCCAACATCATGAGCCGCCACCATCTTTTTAATCGTTCCGTCTTCATTCAAAACACAAACCTGTGTTGCATATCCATAAGCCACATGAGAAACCGGGTTTGGAACATCACTTCCCATTTTATCGGTCTTTGCCAGATATTCCCCATAATATTCTTTTCCGTCCAACTCTGTAAGACTATGTTCTTTTAAGTCTTCTTTCAGCTCCTGACATGCACGTCTGGCAGCCTCTCCTGTTACCAACGTCTGACGGGAACCAGATGTTGTTCCGGCATCCGGTGCATCTGAAGTATTTGCATGGCAGTATACGATGTCTTCAAATCTGACTTCTGCTGTCTGTGACACAACTTGTGTAAGCACAGTTCCCAGTCCCTGTCCGATGCAGGAAGCTCCTGCATGAATCTGTACTTTTCCATCTTTTATCAGAAGCCTGCATCTTCCCCAATCAGGGAGTCCCACACCTACACCGGCATTCTTCATGGCACAGGCAATTCCTGCATACGGCTCACTCTCGTAAACCTCTTTAACTGCCTCCAAAGTCTCTGCAATTCCTGTTGATTCATCCGCAATCTGTCCGTTGGGAAGTACCTGTCCTGGACGAACTGCATTTCGATAGCGAATTTCCCATGGTGAGATTCCAACCATCTCAGCCAGTAGGTCAAGATTGCGCTCTGATCCAAAGCAGGTCTGCGTTACTCCGAATCCTCTAAAAGCTCCTGCGGGCGGATTGTTCGTATATACTGCAGTTCCATCGATATCGATTACCTGGAAATTATATGGACCAGCTGCATGAGTACAGGCTCTCTGAAGAACCGGCCCTCCTAAAGAAGCATACGCTCCGGTATCAGATACAACTACCGCCTTCATTGCCGTCAGATATCCATTTTCATCACACGACGTAGTAATATCCATCCACATCGGATGACGCTTCGGATGTATTGTTATACTCTCCTGACGTGAGAACTTTACTTTTACCGGGCGTTTTGCCAGATATGCTACTAATGCCGCGTGGTGCTGAACACTAACGTCTTCTTTTCCCCCAAATCCGCCGCCGACCAGTTTATTTTCCACAATCACCTTTTCCGGCGGAAGTCCAAGCATTATACAGCACTCATGCTGGGTATCGTATGTTCCCTGGTCCGTAGAATAGATGAAAACACCGTCATCAAATGGCATTGCCACTGCACATTCAGGCTCCAGAAATGCATGTTCTGTCCAGGGCGTTTCGTAGTGTCTTGTAACCTTATATTTGGAAGCTGCAATCACCTCATCTACATTACCTCTCACCAGATGTTCATGCGCTAAAATATTACCGCTCTCATGAACCAATGGTGCATCTTCTTTCATTGCATCAAATGGATTTAAAACTGGTTCCAGTACTTCATACTCCACTTCCACAAGGCTCTTTGCCCGCTCCAGTATCTCCGGAGTTTCTGCTGCAACCAGACAGATTGCATCCCCTAGATAATGTGTGATTTTCCCAACCGGAATCATGGTATCCCAATCCTGTTTGAGATGCCCGACTTTCACACTTCCCGGAATATCGTCTGCTGTATATACTGCAATGACGCCTTCCAGTTCCAGCGCCTTTTCCGCATGAATTGCAAGGACTCTGGCTCTTGGATATTTTGAGCGTACTGCGCTGGCATAAATCATATCATCCAGATAAATATCATCCGGGTATTCTCCTGTACCTAAGACCTTCTCTTTTGCATCTACTCTTAAAATAGGTTCCCCTACCGATACGATTCCACTGTTTTCCTTCGTCGGCAGATTTTCTCTAAACATCTTTGCACTTAACAGAATGGCTTCAATAATTTTTTTATATCCTGTACAACGGCAGATATTGTTTCGAATTGCTGCAATCACCTCCAGACGGGTTGGGTCCGGATTGACATCAATCAGTCCCTTTGCACACATTACCATGCCAGGTATACAGAATCCACACTGTACAGCTCCAACCTTGGCAAACGCATAGGAATACACATCTTTTTCTCTTTCGCTCATTCCTTCTACCGTAACGATTGACTTGCCTTCCAACTTAGACAGCATCGGAATACAGGCTCTCGTCGCTTTTCCGTCAACAAGTACTGTACAGGTTCCGCAGGCCCCCTGACTGCAGCCGTCTTTTACAGAAAGCAGCCGCAGGTCATCCCGCAGAAACCTCATTAATTTCGTATCTTTCTCTACATCATAATCTTTCCCATTCACATGAACCGTCAGCATATGCAACCTCCTTTTTACAGACAATTCCAACTACATAAAATCGTCTCTCCTGTCTATATCTTTCAGTTCTTTTTCATCCGTTTCCACAATTCGCAGCCTTTTTTCATGTTTTTTAATAATCTGCTTTCCTCCGACATCCCCTTCGGATTCCATCAGTTCTTCAAAATAAATATTCCCCCACAGAACGGGGTTTCCCCTTTTTCCCCCATGCCCTACACAAATAATATGATTTTTATGTAGGTTTCCCTCATTTAAAATTTTCTGTATAGTGGCAGCTTTCAGCCCCGGCTGATCACATACCGAAAACAGGATTCCCTGAAGATTCGGATTCTGTTCTCTCAGCCGTGAAAGTGCCAACTTCAGCGAATATGAGATTCCCAGCTCAGGATTCTGATTCTTCACTGTCTGTATTCCCAACGCTGCAGCGTCTTTAGCAATCTGCTTGCTGCCTGTCACAATCACCTGCTCGAATCCACTGAATGCCTGAAGCTTTTCAAGCATATGGCGGTACATTGGCTTTCCATCTACCTCTGCCATCAGCTTCTCTCCTCCAAAACGAACCGAGGCTCCTGCTGCCAGTACAGCAATTGCATACCGTCCTTTCATTTTCTCAAATCCGGCAATCGCCTCCAGTACTCCTCCGCCGATTGCTCTTGCTTTATCAGAAATCGTCTGACAATGCTCTTTCTCACACCTTGCATCAATATCTCCGATTTTTAATCCTTCTGTCACCTTTACATCTGACTGAAGCATCCCCCGGACAATTCCCCTCATCTGCGCATAAACCGGTTTTCCTCCCGTTACCGCAACCATCTGACCTTTTTCTACAAGATCTCCGATTGCAGCTTTCGGTTCCATCATTCCGTCTGCACTCGCACGAATCAACCTCTCAATGGTATACCCGCCTATGTTGCCGGGAATTCCTGTGTTTGCAATGGCGCTGCCTTCCCAAATCACCCTTCCCAGCGTATGTCCCCGCTTCGTTTCTATCACACAATTACAATCTTCTCCGGCTGTAAATCCCGGTCCAACACCAATTACAAACGGGGCATCCGTAATCTTAGTTCCCAGATTCTTTTTTGCCAGAATTGCATCTACTATCACATCCGGCTGATATGTATCTTTTATTTCTGCTTCCGGGTCTATCACCACTGCAATATTCCCATCATTCAGAACATTTTCCGCTTCTTCCATTGAAGAAACCAGAATGCCTTTCATATCTTCCACAACCGCCTCTTGCTCGTAGACAGCCCTGGACAATGCTACGGTACGGCGTACCGTCAGCGGAACTTGAATTTCTGTCATAATAATCTGATGTCCGGCATGATATAACCGCGAAGCAATTCCTGTTGCCAAATCGCCGGCACCCTTGACCAAAATTTTCATATTGTCTCCTGCTGCCTCCCTCCTGCTGTCACAATAACATCTGTAAATCCCTGTTCTGCCAGTTTTCTGCAAATGTCTTCCGCAAATCCGATTTTTTCTTCATCGTCTGCTTTATTTAGAATAATCTGATATTTCATTCCGGTGAGAACCCCTTTGCGTCCTCCGTCTCCGCTCAGTCCGAGAACAGCAATATCCTCCGGTAATATAAACTCAGTCATTTTCTTGTTTAATATCCGGGATACATACTCCGCACGAAAACAACTCTCGCGAATCGATTTTCCAATTGCATCCAAACCATAGACTGCCAGTACATGCGTCGTCCTATCCCAGATTACCGGCTCGTGTTCTGCCGGCGCCTTGCATGGAAGCCGTCTGGCTCCGTCTGCTTCTATTAGAAGTACATCAGCCATGCCCTCCCTGTCTGTTATCTGTTTCAACATTTCAAAGGACACACCCTTCACCTTTCCCGTCTGTGTCGATGCGGCCCCAAACCACACCTGCTTTTTCTGTTCCAGCATGCTCCTTATTTCTTCCAGAGACGGGTCTGTCAGAAAATAAGACTCTGCTCTTTTTTGAATATGCGTAGTTGTCGTAACAACTGGCTTTTTCCCCCTTTGCAGATATTCTGCTTCCATCCTTCGAATGGTTGTTGTCTTGCCTCCTGCTCCGATAAAAGAAACTACGGCATGCTCTTCTTCTGAAAGCCCCAATACATCCAGAAGTGATTCCGCTTCCCGGAAGCACCCATTCTTCCATGTTCTTATTTTTACTTCATTCATTTTCTGCTGCCTTTTGCTTATTGTTCTTGCTTTATGGAAAGGAGCAAAGCGGATGCCTTGCCCCTTTCTTATTATACAGCATCCTTCATTTATCTCAACAAATAAGTATAATCATTACATACTGCTTCAATCAATCTTTGCAGTCCTTCCGGCAGTCTTGTTTCTTCCCCCTTCACCCATGTAAAGGTTTCTCCAAAGAAACGTACCTTACATGTCAGCTTTTCTCTGTCCAGCACTGCAAATCCCTGATTTTTACTATTTCCCATATCCTGTTCATTTGCAAATAACGTAAATTTATCCAGGTATGGTGCACTGGAATATGGACAGAAGGTCTTACAGTTTCCACATTCATTACACATATAATCTACATGGATAATCTGATGCTTCTCCATTCCCGGTACAATCACAGAAATATTTGCTCTGTTTGGACAGACTTCCACACAGTTTTCGCAAATTGCAGAACATCCAAGACATCTCGTCGTCTCCTCCGTTCCTTCCTGCTCTGATCTTAGAATTCCTTTTCTGGAATATAATTTCTCTTCTTCTGCCATTCTGTCAAAATCTCTTGCCAGAGTTTCTCCGATGATTGCTTCTGCTGCCTGGCGTCCATCACGTATTGCTTCCACAACTGTTCCCGGTCCATAAAGGCCGTCACCTACTGCATAGACGCCTTCCTTACTTGTCTCCAGAGTCTTTTCATCTACAAGCACTTTTCCCCTCTCTGACAGATTGAGTCCATTTGCCTGATACCAGTTTGACGGTACCTTCTCTCCAACTGCTGCAATCACAGTATCTGCCGGAATCATCACAGTTTCCTCTGTCTCCACAACACCTCGTCTTCCGGATGCATCATAATCTCCTAGTTTCATCACCTTACAGAGCAGCCGTCCATTTTCCAGTTTCACCGGAGCCAGAAGTTCTTTGAATTCCACACCATCTTCCAATGCCATTAACAGTTCTTCTTCATCCGCCGGCATATATCGTTTTGTACGTCTATATACAAGATAAACATTCTCAACGCCCTGATTGCGTTTTGCAGCTCTTACAGTATCCATAGCTGTATTTCCACCGCCGATTACTACAACGTTTTTTCCGAGATTTACCTTTCCGTCAGTCTCTTTGAATTGTGCCAGGAAGTCCAGTGCATTGATTGCTTCTCCTGCTTCCAGCTTCAATATTCCTGCCTGAGATGCTCCAACTGCCACTACGATTTTTGTATAACCCTGTGCTTTCAACTCTTCAACAGACTCCACTTTCACGCCGCATTTTACTTCTACGCCGATTGCTTTCAGAATTGCCGCATCTTTCTCAATCGCTTCAGATGAGATACGGAATCCCGGAATCACATGGCGCACTACGCCTCCTAAAGAATCTTTTTCTTCAAAGATTGTAACTTCCATTCCGCCTTTTCTCAGGAAATAAGCAGCAGCCATTCCTGCCGGTCCGCCTCCGATTACAGCAGCTTTTCCGTCTCTTGTCACCGTTGGTGCTTTCAGCTTCTTCATCAGTGCATCGTATCCGCGTTCTGCCGCTTCCAGTTTCATGCGGCGGATATGTACCGGAGATTCATAGAAATTACGAGTACATTTACTCATACAGTTATGTGCACAAATTGTACCGGTAATGAATGGAAGCGGATTCTTCTCTGTAATCACATCCAGCGCTTCCTCATAGCATCCTTTTCCTACTAATTGAAGATAAGTTGTAATATCCTGGTGAATCGGACATCCTTCTTTACACGGTGCCACAAAACAGTCCAGAAGAGGAACTTCTTTTTTCATCTTTCTGGATGGAAGTGGTTTTACCGCTTTGAGATGATGCGGATTTGTTTTCGCATCCACTGCCAGCTTCTTCGCTGCTTCTACGTCAATTCCCGTAAATGGTTCATTTTCTTTATTCAGCAGTTCTGCAATCTGTGTAAGTCTCTGATATCCGCCCGGTTTTAATAAGGTAGTCGCCATCGTTACCGGCCAGATGCCTGCATCTACAATTCCTTCTATATTATGATAGTCTGCTCCTCCGGAATAAGATATTCTCAGTTTCCCTTTGAACTCCTCTGATAATTTTGCAGCAAGTGCAATAGAGAGTGGATACAAAGATTTTCCTGACATATACATTTCTTCACTCGGAAGCTCATTTTGCTTTACATCCACAGGGAATGTATTTGTAATCTTAACTCCAAATTCAAGATTTAGTTCTTCACATACTTTCATCAGTCTTGTCAGCATCGGAACTGCATCTTCATACTGCAAATCATCTTTAAAATGGAAATCACCAAATGCGATATAATCATATCCCATTTCATCCATTGTCTTTCTTGCAAATTCATATCCGAGAAGTGTCGGATTACATTTGATAAATGTATGGAACCCTTTCTTGGTAATCAGATACATCGCGATTCTTTCAATCTCCTGCGGAGGGCATCCATGCAATGTGGAAATTGTTACAGAATTACAGATTTCCGGTGAAATACTCTCAATATCTTCTTTTGTCACATGCTCAAACAGGTCTGCATGATCAAGAAGGTACTGTCTGCAATGTTTAAAAATATCCGTATCCTGTGCATTCTTCATAGAATTTAAGAATAAATCAATCTTCGGAGACTGAATTCCTGCCAAATCATATCCAACACTGATATTGAACTGGAATCCATCCATACTTCCCAGCCCATATTCTTTGGACATCACTTTCAGAAGGAACCATGCTTTGATATATTCCTCCATTGCCTGCGGCACATACAGCTCTGTGGACCACTCACAGTTATAACACTCATCTTCCGCCGTGATACATGGACGGTTGATACATGCTGCCAGCTCTTCTCCATCCATAATCTGTACAGTCTTTAATTCGAAGAAACGGCTTCCCGCATAATATGCCGCTACAATATTTTGTGTCAGCTGAGTATGAGGCCCTGCTGCCGGTCCAACCGGAGTCTCCAGCGGACGGCCAAAAATAGTGCGGTTGTATCTCCCATCAGCAACATATGCGCGGCGCTCTCCGAATACTGTTCCTTTCTCTTTCTTCTCTGTCAATATCCAGTTCAATAACTGTTCAAATGACATGGGTGTCATAATTTCACTCATTGCTATTTCCTCCTATCCGTTAATTCTGTCTGCAAGAGCCTGTGCAGCCTGCCGGCAGTCTGCCATAATTTTGGCTTCATCAATTGCTGTCAATTCTCTGTCTTTCATCAGCACTTTTCCATTTGCCACTGTGGTCACAACATGTTTTCCTGTCATTCCAAATAATACATGACTGTTTACATTATTTTCATTCATCGGTGTCAGAGGATCGTAGTCCACAATAATCACATCTCCGGCCGCTCCTTCTTTCAGAATACCAAGCTGCTGTTTAAAATATCTGTTTGCAATCTTTGCGTTTCCTTCAAACAGCATCTGCGGTACTTCTCCCCATGCTGCATTTGGATCGCAGAGATGATGCTTATGCAATACATTTGCGACCTTATACGATTCTGTCATATCATGAGTATATCCGTCTGTTCCCAGTCCTGTCAGAATACCTCTGTGTACCAGTTCCATAGTCGGAGGACATCCGCAGGCATTCCCCATGTTGGATTCCGGATTATGTACTACCATAGTATCTGTTTCCTTAATTAAATCCATCTCATGACTATTAATGTAAATACAATGACCAAGCAGTGTCTTCTCTCCCAAAATATTCCAGTCCATCAGACGGTCTACAATTCGTTTGCCATAGTGTTTCAGACAGTGGTGTAAATCTTCAATTCCCTCTGCAACATGAATATGATATCCAACTCCGTCCGGCTTGTTTGCAGCTGCCAGTTCCATCGTTTCATCCGAGATTGTAAACTGGGCATGCATTCCCATCATCGCCGCAATCATACCACTGTCATCCTGCTGCGCATGACGGATAAATTCCGCATTCTCCATCACAGATTCTCTTGCTTTTTCCTTTCCGTCCCTGTCAGAAATCTCATAACAGAGACAGGAGCGTACACCGGTCTCCTTCGCTGCTTTCTCAATCTCAAATAAAGAACCACGGACAGAGCCAAAACTTGCATGATGGTCAAATACTGTTGTTACTCCGTTCTTAATACAATCAATATATGTTGCCATCGCACTTAAATATGTATCATTGAGTGTCAGATTCCGGTCAATCGTCCACCACATACCATCCAGAATCTCCAGAAAACCTTTTGGATCATACCCGTTAATCGAAAGTCCTCTTGCGAAAGAACTATAAATGTGTTCATGTGCATTAATAAAGGCAGGCATAATCACCTTTCCCTTTGCATCGATGAACTCTGCTTCCGGATAAGCAGCCCGTACCTCTTCATAAGTGCCTACTTTCTGAATCGTTGTTCCCTCAATCACCACTGCTCCGTTTTCCAGATACGGGTTCTCTGCATCTCTTGTGATTACTCTGCCATTTCCTAAAATCAGCATACCTACATCTCCTTTTCTTGTTTTTAAATAAAAAAATTTCTGAAGTATACAAATTCTACAAGGCTGATTTCCCCTGCACGTCGCACTATATTTTGTATATTCTTTCATATGTACAGTCTTTCGTTTTTTTGTATATTTTCTCCTAGACTGCCTTTGTTGTATATAGAATACCATCAAAATTGCACAAATGCAATACTACTCTAAATTTTTTTTAGGATACCTAAATTTTTTTTAGAAAAACTATTGATTTTATGATTTTTTATGATATTATGAGTTTATAAGCAAACGGTTTTGAGGATTTTACCCAAAACTTCAGAAAGGAGCTGAACATTATGGATAAAACTTTGTCTCTTTTAAAGCAGATTTCTCACGGACTTGCCGAACAGTTCGGAAAATGCTGTGAAATTGTCATCCATGACTTGAGACATAAGTTAGATAACTCCATCGTTCATATCGAAAACGGGCAGGTCACAAACCGTAAATCAGGAGATGGACCTTCCGGCATTGTTCTGGAAACATTGAGTAAAGATCCTTCACAGATTCAGGACCGACTTTCTTATCTGACAAAAACAGATGACGGACGGATTTTAAAATCCAGTACGCTCTATATCCGGGGGGATGATAATAAAATTTCTTATATCTTCTCTCTGAATTATGACATCACAGAACTTCTTACGGTTGACAATGCGCTTCACTCTTTCATCCATACACAGGATAAAGAACCGCAAAAATCTGCCGAGCCGCAAAAGCAGCCTCAGATGATTACACATAATGTCAATGAGCTTCTCGATACTTTAATCGAACAGTCCATCGCCCTGATTGGGAAACCCGTTGCTTTGATGAACAAAGACGACAAGGTCAAGGTCGTACAGTATCTGAATAATGCAGGTGCATTTCTTATTACAAAGTCCGGTGACAAGGTAGCTAATCTGCTGGGCATTTCAAAATTTACACTTTACAGCTACATGGATTCAAACAAATAATTTTCTAATCTAAAGGAGGTCATTTACAAATGGACACAATCAAATGGGCAGTGAACCACATGCCGAAAACGGAGGATGCGCAACTGAAAGTCATGGCGATTTCTGAAGTTGAAAAAGCAAGAGCCTTTCATGAGAGCTTCCCTCAGTACAGCATCACGCCTCTTGCCAAACTGGATAATATGGCAGAAAAACTCGGACTTGGAGAGGTATACATAAAAGATGAATCTTACCGGTTCGGACTGAATGCTTTCAAAGTACTCGGTGGTTCTTTTGCCATGGCTCGCTATATTGCACAGCAAATCGGGAAAGATGTTTCAGAACTTCCTTATCAGGTACTGACTTCTGAAGAACTGAGAAAAGAATTCGGTCAGGCAACTTTCTTTACTGCAACAGACGGTAATCATGGACGCGGTGTTGCATGGGCAGCAAACAAACTGAAACAGAAGGCTGTTGTATTCATGCCAAAAGGAACAACTCAAACCCGTCTTGACAATATTTTAAAGGAAGGCGCTCAGGCTACAATTGAAGAATGCAACTATGATGAATGTGTACGCATGGCCGCTGATATGGCTTCAAAAACAGAACATGGCATCGTTGTACAGGATACTGCATGGGATGGCTATGAAGAAATCCCGGCATGGATCATGCAGGGATATGGAACCATGGCTATGGAAGCCAATGAACAGCTGAAAGAATATGGATGCGAACGTCCGACTCATGTTTTCATTCAGGCTGGCGTAGGCTCTCTTGCCGGAGCAGTTCAGGGATACTTTGCAAACCGTTATCCCGATAATCCGCCGAAGGTTGTTGTTGTAGAAGCCAAAGCTGCTGCATGTCTGTATAAAGGAGCTTCTGTTGGGGATGGAAGCATCCAGATTGTAGATGGTGATATGCCTACAATTATGGCTGGTCTTGCATGTGGAGAACCAAACACAATTTCCTGGGACATTCTGAAGAATCATGTAGATACCTTCGTCGCAGCCCCTGATTGGGTTGCCGCACGCGGAATGAGAATGCTGGCCGCTCCGATCAAAGGGGATCAGCCTGTGACATCCGGAGAATCCGGAGCCGCACCGTTTGGAGCTCTCGCATGCATTATGTGCATGGATGAATATAAAGAATTGAGAGAACATCTCGGACTGAATAAAGATTCACGTGTACTGCTCTTCTCTACAGAAGGCGACACCGATCCTGAAAGATATGAGTCTATCGTCTGGGGCGGCAACGAACGATAATCTGTTCGTAACTTATCAATTAAGATTCATTATAAAAATAAAAAGGAGAAAATATTATGGACTTCAACAAAATCAAAGAAGCTGCAAAAAACTATGAAGCAGATATGACAAAATTCCTCCGGGATATCGTGAAATTCCCTGGCGAAAGCTGTGGTGAAAAAGAACACATCGACCGCATCGCAGAAGAAATGAGAAAACTGGAATTTGATAAAGTGGAAATCGATCCACAGGGAAATGTTCTTGGATACATGGGGACAGGTGAAAAGCTGATTGGATTTGATGCTCATATCGATACAGTTGGAATCGGAAATATTAATAACTGGGATTTCGATCCATATGAAGGATTTGAGTCTGAAACAGAAATTGGAGGACGCGGAACTTCTGACCAGCTGGGTGGTATTGTTTCTGCTGTTTACGGTGCCAGAATTATGAAAGATTTGGGACTTTTAAGTGACAAATACACCGTACTCGTTACCGGAACTGTTCAGGAAGAAGACTGTGATGGTCTTTGCTGGCAGTACATCATCAACGAAGATAAAGTCCGTCCGGAATTCGTTGTCTCTACTGAGCCAACTGACGGCGGTATCTATCGCGGACAGCGCGGACGTATGGAAATCCGCGTGGATGTAAAAGGTGTTTCCTGTCATGGTTCTGCACCGGAACGTGGTGACAACGCAATCTACAAGATGGCTGACATTCTCCAGGATATCCGTGCATTAAATGAAAACGATGCAGAAGACGGAACAGAAATTAAAGGTCTTGTAAAAATGCTGGATGAAAAATACAACCCACAGTGGGAAGAGGCAAGATTCCTTGGAAGAGGTACTGTTACAACTTCTGAAATCTTCTTTACTTCTCCAAGCCGCTGTGCAGTTGCAGACTCCTGCTCTGTTTCTCTTGACCGCCGTATGACAGCTGGTGAGACATGGGAAAGCTGCCTGGATGAAATCCGTGCACTTCCAAATGTAAAAAAATATGGAGATGATGTAACCGTTTCCATGTACAACTATGAACGTCCATCCTATACAGGACTTACATATCCAATCGAATGCTACTTCCCGACATGGGTAATTCCAAAAGATCACAAAGTGACAAAAGCACTGGAAGAAGCTTACACCAGTCTCTACGGAGAAGAAAGAATCGGAACTGCTGAAACAGAAGAAATGCGAAAAGCCCGCCCACTTACAGACAAATGGACATTCTCTACAAACGGTGTATCTATCATGGGAAGAAACAATATCCCTTGTATCGGATTTGGACCTGGAGCAGAAGCTCAGGCACATGCACCAAATGAAAAAACATGGAAATCAGACCTTGTTGTATGCGCCGCTGTTTATGCTGCACTTCCAACACTGTACTGCAAATAATTTACCAAACAATCATTTTATTATTTAATTCACGGGCACTGCCCTTATATTTAGGAGGAAACAACTTATGAAAACATTACAGGATTACATTGACAAACTGAACTCTCTGAACTTCAAAGATATGTATGAAGGAGACTTTTTCCTGACATGGGAAAAAACAGATGACGAACTGGAAGCAGTATTTACTCTTGCAGATGCTCTTCGTTATATGAGAGAAAATAACATCTCTACAAAAGTATTTGAAAGCGGACTTGGAATCTCCCTATTCCGTGACAACTCTACACGTACACGTTTCTCTTTTGCTTCTGCATGTAACCTTCTTGGCCTGGAAGTGCAGGATCTGGATGAAGGAAAATCACAGGTTGCACATGGAGAAACTGTTCGTGAAACAGCTAATATGATTTCTTTCATGGCTGACGTCATCGGTATTCGTGACGATATGTACATCGGAAAAGGAAATGCTTATATGCACGAAGTTGTAGACTCTGTTACTCAGGGACACAAAGACGGTATTCTGGAGCAGAAACCAACGCTTGTTAACCTGCAGTGTGATATTGACCACCCAACTCAGGCCATGGCAGATATGCTTCACATCATCCATGAATTTGGCGGAGTGGAGAACTTAAAAGGTAAAAAAATCGCAATGTCATGGGCTTACTCTCCATCTTACGGAAAACCACTTTCCGTTCCACAGGGTATCATCGGACTGATGACACGTTTCGGAATGGATGTTGTACTGGCTCATCCGGAAGGCTATGAAGTATTCCCGGAAGTAGAAGAAGTTGCTGCCAAAAACGCAGAGAAATCCGGCGGAACTTTTAGAAAAACAAATGATATGGCTGAGGCATTCAAGGATGCTGATATTGTATATCCTAAGAGCTGGGCTCCTTTCGCTGCTATGGAAAAACGTACAGAACTGTACGGAAAAGGTGATTTTGCCGGAATCGATGCACTGGAAAAAGAACTGCTTGCCCAGAATGCACAGCACAAAGACTGGGCTTGTACAGAAGAGCTTATGAAGACAACTAAAGACGGAAAAGCACTCTACATGCACTGCCTGCCTGCTGATATCACAGGTGTAAGCTGCGAAGAAGGTGAAGTAGATGCCAGCGTATTTGACCGCTACAGAGATCCGCTTTACAAAGAAGCAAGCTACAAACCATACATTATTGCAGCTATGATCTTCCTTGCTAAATTTGCAGATCCCGCTGAAGTTTTAAAAAAATTAGAGGAAAAAGGTACACCTAGAGTTTTTAAATAAAATCTGGTATACTAGAAAGATGCGAAAATAATTATCTCAGGAGGACAAACACATGTTAAAATATGTAGACACTAAAAATGCACCAGCTGCAATCGGTCCATACTCGCAGGGAATTATCTGCAACGGAATTGCATTTTTCTCAGGACAGATTCCACTCTCTCCAATTACAGGAGAAGTTGTAGGAACAACAATTGAAGAACAAGCTGAACAGGTTATGCAGAACGTAAAAGCGCTTCTGGAAAGTCAAAATGCATCATTTACTGATGTAGTAAAAACAACCTGCTTCCTTGCAGATATGGGCGATTTTTCCACATTTAACGAAATTTACGCAAAATATTTTACAGGAAAACCGGCACGCTCCTGCGTCGCTGTAAAAGATTTGCCAAAAGGAGTTTTATGTGAGGTAGAAGTAATCGCATCAGTTGGGGAGGAATAAAAATGGCAAAGAAAAAAAGAATTGTCATTGCCTTGGGCGGAAACGCCCTTGGCAATACCCTTCCTGAGCAGATGGAAGCTGTAAAGACAACATCCCGTGCCATCGTCGATTTAATCGAGGAAGGTTGTGAAGTCGTTGTTGCCCACGGAAATGGACCTCAGGTAGGTATGGTCAACAATGCAATGATCGCATTAACACACGAAGATCCGCAGCAGCCGAATACTCCGCTCTCTGTCTGTGTGGCAATGAGTCAGGCATATATCGGATATGACTTGCAGAATGCTCTTCGTGAAGAATTGCTAAATCGGAATATCACAGATATCCCGGTTGCTACTATGATTACTCAGGTACGTGTTGATGAAGACGACCCCGCTTTTTCATGTCCAAGCAAACCAATCGGACGTTTTCTTACAAAGGAACAGGCCGATGAGATGGCAAAAAAATATGATTATATTATGAAAGAAGATGCCGGACGCGGATACCGTCGTGTCGTTGCATCTCCAAAACCTCAAGAAATCGTGGAAATCGGAACAATCCGTACAATGGTTGATTCCGGAGATCTTGTCATTGCCTGCGGTGGCGGTGGAATCCCTGTTACACGTCAGGGAAATCATCTAAAAGGTGCCAGTGCAGTAATTGATAAAGATTTCGCAAGCTGTCTTCTCGCAAAAGAACTGGATGCAGACTTCCTGATTATCCTGACTGCTGTAGAAAAAGCAGCAATCAATTACGGAAAACCTAATCAAAAATGGCTTGATGATATCACTGTATCTGAAGCTAAACAATACATTGATGAAGGTCATTTTGCTCCTGGATCTATGCTTCCAAAAATCCAGGCTGCAGTTGAATTCGCAGAATCCAAACCGGGCAGAAAGGCATTGATTACATTGCTCGAAAAAGCAAAAGAAGGAATCCAGGGAACAACCGGCACAAGAATCCAGCTAGATTAAGGAGGGATAATCGATGCAAAAAGTAAAGACCCAATCCACTCTTTTTGAACTAACTGGTATTCCGGCTTTTGGGCAGGCATTCCCGCTCGCATTGCAGCACGTAGTTGCAATGATTGTAGGCTGTGTTACCCCTGCAATTATGGTAGCCGGAATTGCAGGACTTTCAGAATCAGATTCTGTAATTCTGATTCAGGCAGCACTTGTCTCTTCCGGACTCTCCACATTGATTCAGCTATTTCCTTTTATCAAAACGAAGTATCTGACCATTGGTTCCGGACTTCCCATTATCATGGGAATCAGTTTCGCTTATGTTCCCAGTATGCAGTCCATTGCTGAGGAGTATGACATTCCCACAATCTTAGGGTCAATGATTGTGGGCGGAATTGTAGCTACATTTGCAGGGTTGTTCATTAAGAAAATTCATAAATTTTTCCCACCGCTGATTACAGGAACTGTCGTATTTACAATCGGACTTTCTTTGTATCCAACGGCAATCAACTACATGGCCGGAGGCATTGGCAATGAGAATTATGGTTCCTGGCAGAACTGGCTTGTTGCTTTTATTACCCTGGCACTTGTTACGATATTAAATCATTTTGGAAAAGGAATCTGGAAGCTGGCATCCATCCTGATTGGAATTATCGGCGGTTATATTATCGCCTTTTTCTTTGGAATGATAGACTTCACTCCAATCCAGGAAGCAGCCGTATTCCAAATTCCAATGCCAATGCATTTTGGCATCAAATTTGAAGCTTCTGCCTGTATAGCACTTAGCGTTTTATTTGCGATTAACTCTGTTCAGGCCATCGGAGAATTTTCCGCTACAACTATCGGCGGCATGGACCGTATGCCAACTGAAAAAGAACTTCAGGGTGGAATCGTAGGACTTGGACTTTCCAATATTCTGTTCGCGTTCCTGGGTGGGCTTCCAACTGCTACATACGGTCAGAATGTTGGCATTGTTTCAACTACAAAGGTTATCAACCGCTGTGTACTCGGCGGTGCTGCTATGATTCTGCTGATTGCAGGACTAATTCCAAAGTTTTCATCGTTTTTAACAACGATTCCTTACTGTGTACTTGGCGGCGCAACAATTTCCGTATTTGCTTCCATCGCTATGACAGGAATGAAACTTATCACATCTCAGAACATGACTTATCGCAATACCTCTATCGTAGGTCTTGCAGCTGCACTGGGAATGGGAATTACGCAGGCAAGCGAATCTCTGGCAAATTTCCCGGACTGGTTTATCATGATTTTCGGAAAATCACCGGTTGTTGTAGCAACACTGATAGCTGTTCTTTTAAATATTATCTTACCAAAAGAAAATGAGAATGAAACCGCAGCTGCAAACGACAGTGCCAATAAAGAAAATGCCTGACAAT
>CASERA010000010.1 GCA_949290175.1 uncultured Ruminococcus sp. | reverse complement strand
TGACTGAGCTTAATTTGAAAAGAGATATAATTTTAGACGCCTGTGTTTTCGGTATGGGACGAGGAGCTGGAAATTTAAATCTGGAATTATTTGCTCAGTATATGAATGAAAATTTTGGAAAGCATTATCAGATTGAGCCTATGCTGGAAATTATAGACGAGTATCTGAATGATATTTACAGGAATCATTTCTGGGGGTATTCATTGCCGTTGTATTTGGCTGCTGTAAATGGATGTCATCCGAATTATGCAATATACTTTTCGTCAAAGGGAACACTGACTGTAAAATCTTATAATGAAATACTTCGGGGGATTTCGGAGGAAGACAAAGCTAAGTTCAGCAAGGAAAAGGCGGAAGATATTTATGTGAAATATCAGGAGAAATTTATTGATGATAAAGAAGCGTTGGTTGAACTGGAAAGGCAGTTTTCAGGAAAAGAAATTTTGCTGTTGGGTCCAGGAAAAAGTCTTAATACAGAGACAGAAAAAATACGCACTTTCATCGAAGAAAAAGGTCCTGTTGTGATTGCATTGAATTTCGTGCCGGAAAATTATAAATGTGATTATGTCTTCAGCTGTCATATGAGGAGATATAAGGATATTCAGGATCGAAAAGATGTAAAGAAAATAGTAACCTCTAATATGAGAGAAGCAGAAAATTATGAATATAAGCTGAATTTTTCAAGCTATGCAGCCAAGTCGAAAGAAATTATGGAAAATGCAGGGCTTATGTGCATTAATCTGTTGACGAGTTTGGGAGTAAAACGTGTGAATCTTGCTGGTCTGGATGGATATGATACGGAAAACAGAGGCAACTATCTGAACAGCGGTCTGGAATATGATTTTACGCCTGAGGTGCTGAAGATCAGAAATCAGCTGATTCGCGAAGAGATGAAGAAGCAGAGAGAACAGATTGAACTGAATTTTATTACAGAAAGCGTGTATGAATCCTGAGAAGGTGTTTGAAGCAATATGACCGGAAAAATTGATATAACGAAAATAACGCTTAAAGCCCGCAGAATACCGGACGGTTTTAAGAATACAAAAATACTTCATATTTCGGATCTGCATAATGCTTGTTTCGGAAATGGACAGAAAGTGATTATCGAAACTATACGGGGATTGGCCCCGGATTATATTTTTATTACCGGAGACCTGATCGACCGTAAATACCGGAAAATGAGAAATGCCATTGATCTTATAAAGGGGATCAAGGCGATTGCTCCGATTTATTATGTAACCGGTAATCATGAATGGGAGTCAAAGGAGACTGGAAGAGTGTTTTTGGAAAAACTTCATGAAGTGGGAGTGAATATTTTACATGATCAGGTTATAAATCTGGAAAGAAACGGACAATCAATCCAACTGATGGGGATAGATGATCCATATTGTCTTAATCAGAAAAAAGATGCGGTATATGACAGAGTAAGTTCAAAGTTTTTTTTAATACGTTTTCGAAAATTGTTAAAAGAGAAGAAAAAGGGATGTGTTTTTTTATTGTCACACAGGCCTGAATTTATACATTTTTATGCTAAAGCCGGAATAGATGTTGTCTTTTCGGGACATGCACATGGTGGGCAGATAAGAATTCCGGGAATAGGAGGCATTTTGGCACCGCATCAGGGTTTTTTCCCAAAGTATGCAGAAGGAATCGTGAAAGAAAACAATACGTTGATGATTATCAGTCGTGGATTGGGGAACAGTACTTTCCCAATTCGAATAAATAACCATCCAGAACTGATCTTGGCAACATTAGAGTAAAATGAAAGGAATATATTGGAATGGGAAAGCCTTCTAAACTCATATCGAATCTCTCATGTCTATACATTCTGCTGCCATTTTTGATTTTTTCAGCAGGGTGGTTGAAACTGTATTATGCAATTCCAATAGTGCTTATTTTGTTGCTCTGTTACTGGAAAGTATGCAAAGATACTCCGGAATTATGGCTTCCAGATATAACTAGAGACAATATTGTAAGGCTTTTGTTTATTCTCGGAGTTATTGCAATATGGGTTTACATGTCGGGAATAGGGAAATTTGTTTATCAAAACAATGATCATCCGATAAGAAACACGCTTTTTGATATTCTGGTGGAATACGATTGGCCGGTTATTAATTATGACATTCTTCCTGAAAAGTTAGGAGAATTTGATGCCACGGCATTGATTTATTATATCGGTTATTGGCTACCATCTGCATTAGTTGGAAAAGTGTTTGGAATGCGCGCGGGATATTATGCTCAGGCGGTATGGGCCGTGCTGGGAATCGCTTTGGTCTATTATTTTATTTGTGTAAAAGCCAAAAAGATTGTTATCTGGCCGTTATGGATATTTATCTTTTTCAGTGGTTTAGATATTGTCGGAGTATTTTTGACAAATGCGGATATAACTTCTTATGAAAGTATCTGGCATGCGGAATGGTGGAGCATACCTTATGAATATTCCAGCATGACAACACAATTGTTTTGGGTATTTAATCAGGCAATTCCGGCATGGATCTGTACAATGCTTGTATATGTGCAACAGAATAACAGAAATCTTGTGTTTATCCTGGCATGCTGCATGTTGAGCAGTACATTCCCGTTTGTAGGGCTGCTTCTTATAGTAGTCTTTCTCTGTTTTTCACGCAAGTATTCTGAACTTGAGAAGTTTAGGATCTCTAAAAAAACAGTAAAGGTTAAGGAATATTTTAAATGTGTGATAAAAGATACATGTACTGTACAGAACGTAATCGGAGGAGGCATTATTGGAATAATATCCTTTTTGTATTTATTTGGAAACTCATCCGGGGGAAGAATACTGCAGGAGGATCCCAGGGGACCTGCATATTACAACAGCCTTCCCAAATTAGTGCTCTTTTTAATCTTAGAAGTACTTGTTTTTGCAGTTTTATTATACAAGTACAATAAAAATAATAAGCTGTTTTATTTCGTAATACTGTTGTTATGTATTATACCTCCGATAAAGGTAGGATACTCAAATGATTTTTGTATGAGGGTTTCAATCCCATTTTTATTTATTATAATGCTTTGGATTATTGAAGCTGTGGCAAGAGCTTGGAAAGAAAAAGATTATGGTTTGTTCGCCGGGCTAGTCATAGTTTTAATAATCGGAAGTGCAACCCCGGTGCTGGAGCTGAAAAGAACATGGACGTATACTTATGAAAGAATTAATACGGATCAGATTGTCTATGCTGAAGATAAAGATGCGGTTGATATACTAAATTCAGGTAATTTTTCTGGAGATATAGAAGGCAATTTCTTTTTTGAATATATTGCAAAATAGCAGGAGAAATTCTATGAAAGTAAAATGTCTGTGTAAACAATATAAAACTGTAATTATATTGGTCATATCAATTATTTTTGCAAATCTGTTTATATATTTACAAGATTCTGTGAAATTAAATCCGATAATAATTGCTGGACTAACCGCCTTGTTTTATCTTGCTTTGAGCTATGTTTGGGATAGCAGAGAAAAAATGTTGGACAAACGTGCAATATGTGGGGGATTATTACTTGCAGTCTGTTTTTCGTTGATGATGGTGACAGGGGCGAAGATCAATGTGGCAAACGGAGAGTTTCTTCCGTTTGCCATAATCGATTTTTTCAAAGGTATATTTTATTTTATAATAGGTGAAATC
>CASERA010000009.1 GCA_949290175.1 uncultured Ruminococcus sp. | reverse complement strand
TTCTAAAAAAAGCAGGTGCTCAAAAAGTCTATTTTTTGACTATAAGCATTGGACAAGGACTCTGACAGTATGATATACTAAAAACGATGTTTAAATGGCAATGTACGAGGTGGAAACATGTTAGATAAGAAGAAAATCAAGCTGATGATAAAAATGGCCGAGTATGAAAAATCAGGTGCGGAGGAGGATTTGAAAATCAGCAGTTATTATAAAAAAGATTATGTAAGCATGAAAGTGTGGATGACAGCAATCTGGATAACAATCGGATATGGGATACTGATGGCATTTTTTATGCTCTGCAGTATGGAGACGCTGCTGGATGGATTGACGATTACGAAGCTGCTGATTTTGATAGCAGCAGCATTGATTATCTACGTGATTCTTATGACGTTCTATTGTGTGTATGCAGGGGAGTATTACAAGAAAAAGCATAATAAAGCGAAACAGCATGCAAAAAAATATTATCGGGATTTGTCCCGCCTGGAAAAGATGAATATGAAGGAGAAACAATGATATGAGCACATTACTTGTTTGGAAAAAACAAATACAGAAGATATATGCGGTATATTCCTTTTATATTTTGAGAGCACTGCAGTTTGTTTTAGGCATTTGTGTGTTCGGTTCGATTAATTCCAATATCGGATTTATAGAAGTGATATCATCAGGGGTGTGTACAGTGGTCCTCTCAGCAGTTTTTGCATTTTTACCACTGAATGCAATGGTTCTGGCGGCAGTGGTTCTGATGCTGGTACAGTTGTATGAATTGTCGCTGATTGTCGCGGGAATGTCGTTGGCAATTTTTCTTGTAATGTATATATTATATATAAGATTTGCCCCTCAAAAGGCATGGCTGCTTCTTGTTCCGGCAGTTGCTTTTGTATTTAAGATTCCATTCGTAATACCGGTAGCATTTGGATTGTTAGGAACACCGGCTATGGTTGTACCTGCAGCGTTAGGAACAATGGTCTATTATATTCTTCATTCCGTGAGGGTGACATCATCGGCACTTCAAAGCGGTGGAGAAAAAGCGATGTTAGATAGTATTCTCTTGTTTACGAATCAGGTGATTGTAAACAAAGAGATGTGGATGATGGTGATGGTGATAATACTGTCATTGCTGATTGTATATGGAGTAAGAACAAGGGCAATCAATCATGCATGGAAGACGGCATCCGTTGTTGGAGCAGTTGTGGCAGCGTCGTTGAGTGTGATTGGAAGTATCCTGCTGGATATCCGGTTTTCCGTGGGAATGATTGTTCTGAGTTCTATTGCAGCTATAATTACAGGGCTTGTATTGGAATTTTTCTTTCTGGCGGTAGATTATTCCAGAATAGAAACATTACAGTTTGAAGATGATGAATATTATTACTATGTAAAAGCAATTCCTAAAATCGGGGTGGCAGTGCCTGAAAAGCAGGTAAAGCACATTACCGAGCCGCATGAAGAGAAGAAAGAACTTTCGGGGAGAAAAATGAATTCGGAAAAAAGCAGTTTTGGAAAAAAACGTTTTGAGCCGGAACTGCAGGAAACATTAGCGATAGATACAGCACAGGTCAATGAGAAAGATTTAGAGAAAAGTGTGGATGAGCTGCTTCTGACAAGGAGTCTGAATGAAGAGTTGGGACTTGAAAAGCCTCAGGATAAAGTGGATTTGGGAATGACCAGAAGCATTGAAAGTTTACGGACAAAAGAATAATGATAAAAAGAAAAGCAGAAAAATAAAACAGGGGATGGCAGAATGGAACAGTGGATAAAAAGTTTTTTTGATAATTACATAAATGTTATGTACTTTCCGACTGTACATCTGACAGATGTGATTGAAATTTGTATTGTTGCAGTCATTGTATATAAGATCATGCTTTGGATTAAGAATACAAAAGCGTGGATGCTTCTGAGAGGGATTATCATGCTTGGAGTATTTATTTTAATTGCAGCAATTTTTAAGATGCATACTATATTATTTCTTGCAAGAGAATCCATCAATGTTCTTGCGATTGGAGCAGTTGTAGTGTTTCAGCCGGAACTGAGGCGTGCACTTGAAAAACTGGGTGAGAAGAACCTGTTGAGTAATATTAATCTATTTGACAGAAATAAAGATAATCAGCGCTTTTCTGATGAGACCATAGAAGGCATTGTAAAAGCCTGCTTTGAAATGGGAAGCGTTTGCACAGGAGCGCTGATTGTGATAGAAAGGGCAATCAGACTGACAGAATATGAGATGACGGGGATTGAGCTGGACTGTAAAGTATCTCCTCAGATATTAATTAATATTTTTGAGCATAATACACCGCTTCATGATGGTGCAATTATTATACGTGGGGATCGGATTATATCCGCAACTTGCTATCTTCCGTTATCTGATAACATGCAGATTAGCAAAGACCTGGGTACAAGGCACAGAGCTGCACTTGGGATGAGTGAGGTAAGTGATGCATTAGTTATTGCAGTTTCAGAGGAAACCGGTCAGGTTTCAGTTGCGGTGGGAGGTCGTTTAACACAGGGAGTAACCCCTGAATATCTTATGGAATGTCTTGGCCAGTTCCAGTATAGAACTTCGGAGTTAAAGAAATTCACTATACGGAAAGGACGGCAGAAGAATGAAAAAGTATAAGTTTATGGGAAATATTGGGCTGAAAATTATTGCCTTTTTCTTTGCGGTCTTTTTATGGCTGATTGTTGTGAATATAGATGATCCGGTAGGCACAGCTACTTACAGTGAGGTGCCGGTTGCGGTAAAAAATGAGCAGGTTGTAAGCGGGGAAGGAAAAACATATCAGATTTTAGATGGTACGGAATCTGTAAGTGTGAAGGTGACCGCAAAAAGATCGATTCTGGAAAAAATTTCAAAAGATTCTATTGTTGCAGAAGCAGATATGAGAGAGATGGAGATTGAGAGCCTGATACCGATTACGGTAACAGTAGAAGGGTATGAAGACAAGTGTGAGGCAGAAGCGACTCCTCATAATCTGGTAGTTCGTATTGATGATGTAAAGAAGAAGACATTCCCGGTAACGGTCAGTGCTTCAGGAACTCCTCAGGACGGATGTATTGTAGGAAGTATGACCCCGAATCCGGAGAAGATTACATTTAGTGGTTCGGAAGTATTGATAGACAGTATTGACAAAGTCGTAGTCAGAGTGGATGTGACAGGATTATCAGAAGATAAGACTTTAACAGGAGATTTGATTCTTTATGATGGTCAGGAAAATGTAATTGCACAGAATAAACTGAAGAATAATCTTAGTGAGAATGGCGTGCAAGTGAATGTACAAGTGCTTTATACGAAGGAAGTTCCTGTGAATTTCAGCGTATCAGGCAGTCCTGCAGACGGATATATATATACAGGATTGTCCAGTGAGCCTCAGGATATTCAGATTTGCGGAACACAGGAAGATTTGGCAGAAGTCAAGGAAATTGATGTTCCGGCATCTGAAATTGATATTAGCGGCACTTCTGAAAAGCAGGAAATGACCATAGATATTCTTCCATATCTTCCAGAGGGAATTCAACTGGTCGATGCGACTGCAAATAATATTGTGGTAACGGTAACAATTGAGCAGGAGGGAGCAAGAACAATAGAGTTTCCAATGGAATCCATTCGGGTAAATAATTTATCGGATAAGTTTGATTTATCCTTTGATTCTGCAATGGATGTAGAATTAAAGTTTACAGGAGTACAGGAAAAACTGGATGCTTTGGATATTACAAATGCAGTATCGATTGATTTGAAAAACTGTACGGAGGCGAAAACCTATGAGGTTCCATTGAATGTAGAGGTTCCGTCCGGAATTCATCTTGTAAAGCAGCCATCGATTAAAGTGGTACTGACAGCAAAGACAGATGGAACAGAAAAAGGCGTCGATGAGTTGCCAAATAATTCCGGGAACAATTCAAACAGTACGGAAGAAAAGTAAGAAAAGCAGAAGAAACAGAGAGGAGATATAGATATGGTGAGCGGAAAAGTAAAAATCAAAAATCCAACCGGGCTGCATTTAAGGCCGGCTGGATTGTTTTGCAAAACAGCAATGCAATTCTGCAGCAAAATAACGGTAAAAAAAAGGGGCCGTGGGGAAGATGTTACTGCAAATGCCAAGAGTGTTTTGAGTGTTCTTGGTGCATGCATCAAAAGCGGAGATGAGATTGAAATTATCTGCGAAGGTCAGGATGAAGCGGCAGCATTGGAAGAAATGATACGTATTGTAGCAGATGGACTCGGAGAATAAGAACGTATCGGTAAAAAACAAAGAGAGGAAAAGGAGAACAAAGAGATGAGTAAAGCAACATTGGTAGTTATGGCAGCCGGAATAGGAAGTCGTTTTGGAGGCGGTATTAAACAATTGGAGCCGGTAGGGCCGAATGGGGAAATTATCATGGATTATTCAATCTACGATGCGATGGAGGCAGGTTTTGATAAAGTAGTATTTGTTATCCGCAAAGATTTGGAAAAGGACTTTAAGGAGGTAATCGGCAATCGGATTGAAAAAGTGGTAGATGTTGCTTATGCATATCAGGAAGTAGATGATATTCCGGAAGCATATAAAGAAACGTTTAAAGCACGTACAAAACCATGGGGAACAGGGCAGGCAATTCTTTGCTGTAAAGATGTAGTAGATGCCCCTTTCCTGGTAATCAATGCAGATGATTATTATGGAAAACAGGCTTTTGCAGAGGCTTTTGAATATCTGACAAAAACAACGGATTCGGAAAAGAGAGAAATCTGTATGGTCAGCTTTGTACTGAAAAATACACTAAGTGATAATGGTGCAGTCACACGCGGGGTCTGCAAGGTGGATGAAAATGGATATTTAAGTGAAATTGTGGAAACGCAGAATATAGAAAAATATAATGAAGGTGCTGCAGTGCATCAAGATAATGAATACAAAGTGATTGATATCGAATCCCCGGTTTCTATGAATATGTGGGGATTAAAACCGGACTTTTTTGAAATCTTGGAACAGGGATTTGAGGACTTTGTAAAAGGTACAGAACCGGAAAATTTGAAAGCAGAATACTTACTTCCAACAATTATCGGGGATTTGCTGAAAGAAAATGAGCTGTCCGTAAAAGTTTTAGTTTCCAAGGATAAATGGTTTGGAGTTACATATAAAGAGGATAAAGAATCTGTAGTGGGAGAACTGAAGGCTCTGATTGAAGCTGGAGTATATCCAGAAAAACTATTCTAAACTCCAATAAACACAATATGCAACTGGAATGTCAGATATTACTGAAAGTAAAATATAGAAGTAATATAAAAGCGTGGCAAAAAAGCTGCGCTCTTTTTTGGCGTTTTTAGGAATGGGGAGTCATAGTTTTGATGCCGGTAATGAAAACCAGTAGCAATTTTTAAGAAACTGTGGTATTCTCGTAAAGAAATTTTAGTAAGTTAAGGAGCAAAAACGTCTTGAGCAATAAAAGGCATAAAATAGAAAATAAAAAAGATTATGAGATAGAAAGTAATAAGATAAAAAATGACGGTTGGAGGATTAGCTTGAAAACTGTGTGGCTGGAAAAAATTCTGGACCATACCTGGATGATGACGAGAGTAGTTATTATTTTGCTCGCAGTTTTTCTTCCATTTCTTTCAATGTTGCTGCATGAGGCTGCGAAGTGGATGCTGCGGACATGGAACCATCTGTCAATGGAAGAATTGGTAGCGCAGTTGAAAACTCCGATAAAGGGAACCAATCACGAGGTAATATGGGATTTTATAAAAACATGTATCCCTCCGGCAATTGCTGCAATTAGTTTTGTAGTGATACTGATTGTGATTGTGAGAAAAACACGGATTACAAAATGGGTGGTACAGGTTGGAGCAATTGCAAGCTCTGTCCTTCTTACAGTGTCTTCTGTGCAGTTGGTGTGGACAGAGCTGGATGTGGGAACTTATTTAAGAGAGCAGGCTGCCTCTTCTTATTTCATAGAAGAACATTATGCAGATCCTTCACAGATACAGATTACTTTTCCGGAGCAAAAGAGAAATTTGATTTATATTTTTATGGAATCTATGGAGGCCACTTATGCATCAGAAGATGTGGGCGGAGGATTTCCTTATAATGCGATTCCGGAGTTATCGCAGTTGGCGATGGAAAATGTAAATTTTTCAAACAGTGAACTGGTGGGAGGATTGTATCCGACAACCGGAGCTACATGGACCATGGGAGCTATGGTTGGACAAACATCGGGGCTTCCTTTAAAACTGAATCTGCGTTCTGAAAATGTCAATGGAGATATAGAAATCCTTCCGGGTGCGACGACCATTGGAGATATTTTGCAGGAGCAGGGATATCGTCAGGAAATTTTGTTTGGCTCAGAAGGTGAATTTGCCGGAAGAAAACAATATTTTGAACAACATGGAAATTACAAAGTGATGGATTATATTTATGCCAAAGAAAATGGATGGATACCATCAGATTACAGAGCATGGTGGGGCTATGAAGATGCAAAATTATTTGAATTCGCGAAGGCAAGACTTCAGGAATTATCAAGTTCTTCTCAGCCGTTCAACCTGACAATGCTGACAGTGGATACGCATTTTGAAGATGGATATTTGTGCGAGTTGTGTGAGGATACATTTGATGACCAGTATTCAAACGTTATGGCATGTTCCAGCCGTCAGATTTATGAGTTCATAAACTGGGTGAAAGAACAGCCTTTTTACGAAAATACGACGATTGTTCTGGTAGGAGACCATTTAACAATGGATAGTGATTTCTGTGAGAATGTATCAGAAGATTATCAAAGAGGTGTCATGAATGTAATAATTAATGCACCAGTAACACCAATAAATTCTAAAAACCGGACAGCCACTACTCTGGACATGTTTCCGACAACCATTGCTGCTCTGGGAGCAGCCATAGAAGGTGACAGATTAGGCATGGGAACAAATCTTTTTTCAGCGACTCCTACATTAGCCGAAGAAGTAGGTCTGGAAACAGTGAATTCTGAAATCAGACAAAACTCCACATTCTATAATACGTTAATCGGTAATGAAGTAGTGGATGAATCTGTGATGGATTAATCGGGAAAAAGGGATAGAATCACAGTGCTTGTACAAAGAAAAAGATTATTGTATAATGTAAGTTCATAAGATATAGGAAGTGATATTGGAGAAAATAGGATGAAAAAAACTGTTTTTATTCATGCATATGCAGCAGGAAATTTAGGGGATGACCTAATGATGCGGATATTATGTATGAGATATCCTCAAGTTCAGTTCAGATTATATGCGGATGAGTCATATAAGCGTCGATTCAGAGATATCAAAAACCTGAAGGTGTATTCCCCTACGGATAAAAAAGTTATAAGAATTGATTATATTTTAAACAAAGTAAAAAAGACAGAGAGAGGAATGTGGAAGCTGCTGATAAAGACTGCACATGCTGTGGTTCATATCGGCGGCTCTGTATTCACGCAGCATGAAGAGGATTATTCCAATGCTTTGCATTTGGACCAGGAATTGGTAAGATTGAGCAAACGGATATATGTTGTTGGAGCCAATTTTGGTCCATATACGTCAGAAGCATATGTGAAAGATTATGGAAAGCACTTTCAGAAGTATCAGGATATTTGCTTCAGAGACCGGTATTCCTATGAATTATTTCGAAGTGCTCCAAATGTACGCTATGCTCCGGATGTAGTCTTTAACCTTCCTTTGAATTGTGGTGGAAAGCAAAAGAAGCAAGTGTTATTTTCAGTGATTCAGATGGAAGACCGGGGCGGCAAATATGCGATTAACCATTTTTCTCAAGATTATTTTGCCTTCATTTTAAGGCTGATGCGGGAATTTATAAAAAGAGGGTATCGTATAAAACTGATTTCATTCTGCTCGTTTCAGCAGGATGACGTCCAGATACAAAGATTGTTAGGGAAATTGACGGAAGCAGAACGCGAAGAAACGGAAGTATGTTTGTATGAAGAAGATGAAAAGAGCTGCCTTCAGGCATTTTACGAATCTGAGCTGGTAGTGGGGACCCGGTTTCACAGTATTATTCTTGGTTGGATGGCAGAGAAAAGGGTGCTTCCGATTGTGTATGACAGCAAGACATTACATACGCTTTTAGATAATGAAGTTTCAGAATATCTGACACTGGATATGATACAGGGGATGAAGGATGATGAAGTAATCACATGGGCAGAACGACTGATTCAAAGCAGACCACTGGAGGTAAGTGAACTGAAAGTGCATGCATCGGAGCAGTTTTCTGCTTTAGATTTATTTCTAAAGTAAAAAAGAGAGTAAAGGATCTGTTAAGGAGAGGGAAAAATTATGAGAGAGCCGTTAATCAGTGTACTTATGGTAAATTATAACCATGAATCAACTATTGAAGAAAGTATCCGCAGTGTGTTAAACCAAACGTATAAGAATTTGAGGCTGATTATTGTAGACGATGGGTCAACAGATCGGTCTTGTGCAATTATAGAGCAGATAGAAGACTCTCGCATTGAATTATATAAATTGGAAAAAAACCGGCACATCTGTTATGCTACAAATTATGGATTTCAAAAAATAACAGGAGAGTATCTTGCCAGAATTGACAGTGATGATGTGTGGTATCCGGATAAACTAGAAAAACAGATGCAGTTTCTGAAAGAAAATCCGGAATACAAAATATGCTTTACCTGGATTGATTTGATTGATGAAAATGGGCGCAATATTAATAAAGAAAGTAAAGGACTTGTAGAGTTATTTGAAACAAAGTTCACAGGACAGAGTGACTGCCTGCATACCTTTTTCTTTTTGGGAAACTGTCTTTCCCACCCTTCGGTACTGATGGAAACGGAAGTAATGCGTAAAACAGGGGGATTTACAATGGGGTATATGCAGGCACATGATTTTGATTATTGGGTGAGGATTGCTAAGCAGTACCCGATTTATGTGATGCAGGAAAGACTTTTAGCAATGCGTCGTTTTATGCATCCGGACAAGTCTCAGACGAATAACAGTAATACTTCGGAAATAAATTCTGTCCGATTTTATAATGAATATATTGACATGAAAACCCATTTCTTTGATAATATGGAAGAAGAATTATTTATACAGACATTTCAGAATGATTTTCGATGCAGAGATTCCCGCACCCTGGAAGAATTGGAATGCGAGAAGGCATTTCTGTTGTTAAAGAACGGGGGAGAGGATAATAAAGCTGCGCCGGCAGGAATACAGAAGTTTTTTGAATTATTTGAGAAGCCTGGAATGGCAGACCTGCTGGAGAAAAAATATCAGTTTACTGTAAAAGATTTCTACCAAATTACTGGATTACATACATATTATGATTCTTGGACAGAGGAGGTGAGGAAGGAAAACGATGTGCTGAAACAGCAAAACAAAAGATTAAAACAGAACACCGCAGATTTAACCCGAAAGATAGAAGAGTTGGAGGCAGCCGTCAATGAGTATGCCAATTCTACAAGTTGGAAAATAACAAAACCTTTTCGGGTTATGAAAGACAGTACAAGGAGGAAAAAACGTGCAGATTAGTAAGGGACAGAAACTATTGCTTGGTGTAATCTGCTTGATGTTGTGCTTTACAGCAAGCATGAGTTTTAGCATGCAGGCAGATGCGATGGATTATGAGGGGGAAGAAATCACGGCCGTTGATGAGAACGGTGATGTATATATTGTAGAAGAGGAAAATGGAAGTGTTCCTGAGGATGGTATTTCGCTTTATTCTGATTCCGGAAAGATTGTAAACTTCAATACAAAAGGAAATGAAGTAACCAATTACACGGAAGCTGCGACCGGAAATTCCGGATACACAAACGGAATGTGTGGTGCAGATGCCGCATATCTTGGGGAAGAAAACGGAAAAGTAAAATTTATGCTTTCCGGCGTAATCGGTCTGGTTAATTCGGGAGAAGTTCAGGTTGTGGATAAAAGCCGTGCGGCATCCGTCAGCTATTATACAGTTTCCGGAGGCAGGCTGTATCATTATGTAACAACCAATATTACACAGAATGCATATCCTAGTAAGCTGGATAATGGACCGGCGCCGTCTTATCTGAATGAAGGATGGAAATATTACAGTTATGACGGACACTATTTCTATACGGAGGATGCATTTTCTTCCATGTTGGAAGACTATCAAAATGGGAACCGCTCCAGGTCTGTGAATTCCGGCAATCCGTTTTATAATTATTATCAGTATCTTCCAATGCGGAGCAGGACACAGTACAGTGCGGATGAACTGAACAATATTATCAATAGTCAGACAGTCAGCAGTTCCAAAATGAGAGGGCTGGCAGGAACAATTATCAGTAATCAGGATACATATGGTGTAAATGGTCTCTTGATGAGTGCAATTGCGGCAAATGAAAGTGCATGGGGAACCAGCGATATTGCACAGTCTAAGAACAATCTGTTTGGACTGAATG
>CASERA010000008.1 GCA_949290175.1 uncultured Ruminococcus sp. | reverse complement strand
TTATAAGCAGGGGATTTTCAGCTATATCCAATCTTTACCGTATTAGACGGCTTGTCTGGTTGTATGACATTACCATCCCGGAAAGAAAAGATTTCCACCAATATTTACGCCCGGTCTGTTGGTTGCACCTGCATACAGGAAAAAGTAGCAGTCGTTGACTGCGGCAAGTCGTGCACCGTTCACGGCATCCTGTGCCACCTGATAAGCAAGGCCGGAAGCTCCGGATTCCAATACAGAATTCAGACGTCCTGTCCATACTGGTTCAAACTGTCCGCTTGCATAAATAACACCAGTAATTGAATTCGGGAATAATGAACTTTCCACACGGTTCATGATAACAGTTGCAACGGCAAGCATAGAATTATAGTCATAGATTGCTTCACAGTCCAGTAAAGCTGCAAAGATATCCAGTTCGTTGGCAGCTACATCAATCGCACCTCCATTTATCACTGTATCGTCATATGAGCCGGTACTGTTGTCCGCGGTATTTTCGCTGGACTCAGGGACACTTGGCTGTGGGGCGGGAGTCGTGTTCGTAGTTACGTTTGCGTTTGCCTCTTTGGCAAGCCGTTCCTCTTCTGCTTTCTTTGCAGCGGCCTGAGCAGCCAGTTCAGCGGCAGCCTGAGCACGAATCTGTTCAAGTTGTGCATTGAATGCATTCAAATCCGTGGAAGTAGCGGCTGCTTTTGCAGCAAGATCCGAATGACGCTGCTTTAACTCATCTTGTAATGTAAGAAGTGAGTTCTGCTGTTGTTTGACTGTAGCTTCTTTCTCTTCAATTTGTTCTCTTGTTTCTTGTATTTCCGTCAGCATTTTCCTGTCATAAGTACTAATATTCTGGATGAAATCAGCCTTATTCAGAAAATCAGACATATTCTCTGCTGAAAAAAGCATTTCCAGAAGTGATGTACTTCCGGTTTCATACATATACTTAATACGGGTTTTCATATCTTCGTATTGTTGTGCTTCTTTTGCTTGTGTTTCGGCTAAGGAATCTTTGGTCCTTTGAATTTCACTATTCGTAATCTCAATCTGCATCTCCGTCGTAGAGATTTGATTGCTGATAGCAAGTAATTCCTGATTAATGCCAGCCAGCTGGTTTTCAAGATCAGAAGTTTTGCTTTCGAGGCTTTCCTGACTTTCCTCGGCTGATACAGGGACGACAGAGAATGCCAGTACGAGGGAGCAAAGAAGGGCAGTGCCTGTTTGCAGCCTGCGTTTTAAGCGCAATTTCATAACTTCAATTCCTTTCTTTAAAATTCTGTCCTGCTATTATACTATAAATTGCGTTATTAAGCAAATTTTGATAAAATAAATTATAAAACTTTAAGAAAACAGAGGAGAAGAAGTAGCGTGGAACAGATAAAAATGATAGGACTGGACTTGGACGGAACTCTTTTAAATGAAAAGAAAGAACTGCTCCCTTATACACGGCAGGTTCTTGAAAAAGCGATTGCACAGGGCATTATCGTTCTTGTTGCAACGGGGAGACCGTGCAGCGGAATTCCGGAAGAAGTCCGGGCAATTCAGGGAATGCGGTATGCTCTGACAATGAATGGAGCAAGGATTTATGACCTTGCACAGGGAAATACTTTGATAAATCACCCTCTTCCATATGAAGCTGCAAGGAAGGCATTGGAAATTACGAAGAAATATGATACATTACAAGAGGCATATATTGGAGAAGAAGTATTTTCTGAAGAAAAGGGTTTGAGGAATCTTTCAAAGTATCACAGAAACCCTCATATGTGGGATTATGTGCGTGCCACACGTACTCCAGTTTCATCTATGCTGGAATGGTATACAAAGACTCAGAAAGACGCAGATAAACTCCAGTTGTTGTTTGCAGATATGGATGCACGGACAGCGGCATGGAGAGAGCTGGAGCAGGTACCGGAACTGGTATTGTCAGGTTCTTTGGGCAATAATATCGAAATTAACGCAGCAGGTGTGAATAAGGGAGTTGGTATGTTGGAACTGGGGAAATTACTTGGTATTCGACGGGAGGAAATCATGGCATGCGGAGACAGTGATAATGACCTGGATATGCTCAGAGAGGTAGGTCTCGGCGTTGCCATGGGGAATGCCGGGGAGACAGTAAAAGCCGTGGCAGACTATGTAACAGAGACGAATGAGGAAGAAGGAGTAGCAAAGGCAGTAGAAAGATTTGCTCTAAGAGGAGGAAAGACATGTTAGAAGCGTTAAAAGTAATTATACTGGGGATTGTGGAGGGTATTACAGAATGGCTTCCAATCAGTAGTACAGGACATTTGATTCTGGTAGAGGAATTTATGAGACTGGATGTGAGCCAGTTGTTTATGGATATGTTCAACGTTGTGATTCAGCTGGGTGCAATTATGGCGGTGGTTCTGATTTACTTCCACAGGCTGAATCCATTTTCACCGAGTAAGAATCAGAAACAGAAGATGATGACGATTCAACTTTGGGTGAAAGTACTTATTGGTTCGATTCCTGCCGGAGTAGTGGGAATTCTCTTTAATGATTTTATAGAAGAAAAATTCAATAACGCCTATGTAGTTGCAGCCATGTTGATTTTATACGGTATTTTGTTTATTGTGATTGAAAATAAACACAAAGGGAAGAAACCTGAAATCACGAAGATATCGCAGCTGACAGTTCCGGTTCTTTTACTGATTGGTGTATTCCAGATGCTTGCAATGATTCCGGGGACGTCCAGATCCGGAGCTACGATTGTCGGAGCGCTTATGCTTGGGGCATCCAGAACTGTAGCGGCAGATTTTACGTTTTTCCTTGCGATTCCGGCTATGGCAGGCGCGAGTCTGGTAAAATTACTTCATTTTGGATTTGATTTTACTTCAACGGAATTATTTTTACTTTTACTTGGAAGTGTAGTGTCTTTCCTGGTATCTGTCTTTGCAATCAAATTCCTGTTAAAATACATTCAGAGTCATGACTTCAAGTTATTTGGATATTATAGAATTGTACTTGGTGTTATCGTATTCATCTACTTTGGAATTAGAGCTATGTTTGCATAAAAATTAATTTTATACAAAAAACATTCCATAAAAAAGTATAGTTTATGCATATTATGTCTTGTAATTTATAAAAAACATGATAAAATATAACAATAGTTTGAATTATTATACGAGTTAATTATCATGTTTTTGGGAGGAATGGAAGATGAAGATGAAAAAAATAACAAGTATCGTACTTGCAGCAATGTGTGTTGTATCACTTGCAGCATGCAGTTCTAAGGATAAAGTGATTACGGTAGAAAAACCGGAAGATTTAAAGACTTTGACGGTCGGTGTTCAACAGGGAACAACAGGAGATCAGCTTGCAACGGAGCAGGTAGAGAAGGATTCACAGATGAAACGTTATCCGAAAGGTTCAACTGCAGTGCAGGCGTTAAAAACCGGAAAAATTGACTGTGTAGTTATTGATGCAGAGCCGGCAGCAAAATTCCTGGAAAAGAACGATGATTTAAAAATTATAGAAGGTATTTTTGAAGATGAGCAGTATGCAATGTGTGTGAAAAAAGGGAACACTGAGCTTCTGGAAGAGATGAATACCGCACTTCAGGAACTGAAAGATGATGGGACAGTTGCAGAAATTATTGGTAACTATATTGGTGACAGCACAGGAGAATACCAGTATGAATCACCTGCAGATGCAGATCATTCAAAAGGAACTCTTGTGATGGCTACAAATGCGGAATTTGAGCCTTATGAATATCGTGATGGAGATGGAATCATTGGAATCGATGTTGACCTTGCAAGGGCAATCTGTGACAAATTAGGATATGAGCTGCAAGTCGAAGATATGGAATTTGATGCAATCATTCCAGCTATCGCAGCAGGAAAATCGGACTTCGGAGCTGCAGGAATGACAGTGACAGAAGACCGTAAGAAGAATGCAGATTTTACAGACACATATGCAAATGCTAGCCAGGTTGTAATTGTCAGAAAGTAATTACAAATCGGACGAACAGCAATGAGAGACAGGAGACAGGACTGCGTTAGAGATAAGCAGCCCTGTTTTTCGGATGATGAGGAAAGTAAATTTTAGATAAGAATAAAAAATACAAGAAGTTAGAGAGGATTAATCATGGGAAGTATTGCGGATAGGTTTTATGAAACTTTTATGGTAGATGACCGCTGGACATGGCTGGTCAGTGGTTTAAGAGTTACCATTATCGTGAGTCTGCTTGCACTTTTGATTGGAGTTATCATTGGGTTTATTGTGGCAGTTATTCGTGCCATGCATGATAAGACAGGGAAGTTCAAGATTCTAAATGCTATATGTAAAGTATATTTGACAATCATTCGTGGAACACCGTCAATGATTCAGATTCTGATTATGTATCTGATTGTATTCGGTTCATCTTCCTTGAATTCTATCGTAATTGGAGGAATTGCTTTTGGTATTAATTCCGGTGCGTATGTTGCGGAGATTGTCCGCTCCGGTATTATGTCAATTCCAGAGGGGCAGACTGAGGCCGGAAGAAGTCTTGGTTTAAACTATGCACAGACGATGCGTCTGATTATTATGCCGCAGGCATTTAAAAATGTACTGCCGGCTCTTGTAAATGAAATGATTGTGCTGATTAAAGAAACTGCAATCATCGGATATATAGGAGAACAGGATTTGACAAAGGCAGCCATGCTGATTCAGAGCCGTACGTATGATGCGGTATTCCCACTCCTGGCAGCAGCTCTGATTTACCTTGTACTTGTAATGCTGCTGACATTCTTTATGAACAAACTGGAAAGGAGGCTGCGTACAAATGAGCGGTAAGAATGATGTATTGATTGAAGTAAAAGACTTAAAAAAATCCTTCGGGAATCTGGAAGTTCTTCGTAGAATTTCTACGGAAATCCGAAAAGGAGAAGTAGTAGTTGTGATTGGACCATCTGGTTCCGGTAAATCAACATTTCTGCGTTCTTTGAACCTGTTGGAAGTACCGACAAGCGGACAGGTTTTATTTGAGGGAACGGATATTACGGATCCGAAGACAAATATTGATGTACACCGCCAGAAAATCGGGATGGTATTCCAGCATTTCCATCTTTTCCCGCATAAGACAATTTTGGAAAATATTATGCTTGCGCCAGTCACTTTAAATAAGATGACAAACGAAGAGGCAAAGAAAAAAGCAGAGGAGCTGCTGAGACGGGTTGGACTGGCAGATAAAGCGGATTCTTATCCGGAACAGCTGTCAGGAGGGCAGAAACAGCGCATTGCCATTGTACGTGCACTGGCAATGAATCCGGATGTTATGCTGTTTGATGAGCCGACTTCAGCTCTTGACCCGGAAATGGTAGGAGAAGTTCTGGAGCTTATGAAACAACTTGCAAAGGAAGGAATGACCATGGTTGTTGTAACACATGAGATGGGATTTGCAAAAGAGGTTGCAACCAGAGTTGTTTTTGTGGACGAGGGGCAGATAAAAGAAGAAGGAGAACCAAAAGAGTTCTTTGAGAATCCCAAAGATTCCAGATTGAAAGAATTTTTATCTAAGATTTTATAATACAGTATTTCATGTTATTAGCAGCGGTATTGATTTCTTTTCAATGCCGCTGTCCCAATTTTACGAAATGTATATGGAATGGAGACTGTCTGTTAGGAGGAAGCTATGGGAGAGAAAGAATAGGGAATTTGTCGGCTGAAAGGAAGAATGAAAAGTATGAAGTATAAAAGAATCAAAAAAGGCAAGTTTTTAGAACGACCGAACAGATTTATTGCGTATGCGGAAATTGAAGGCAGGAAAGAAACTGTTCATGTGAAGAATACCGGACGCTGTGCGGAACTGCTTATACCTGGAGCGGAAATCTTTCTTCAGGAGAGTGACAATCCCGAAAGAAAGACGAAATGGGATTTGATCGGAGTGAGGAAAGGAAACAGACTCGTGAATATGGATTCCCAGATTCCAAACAAGGTGGTGCAGGAATGGCTGGAGTCGGGTAACTTGTTTTCAGGGGAGGTAAAAATCCGTCCAGAGACAACGTATGGAAATTCGCGTTTTGATCTTTATGTGGAAGCAGGAGAGCGCCGGGCATTTATAGAAGTAAAAGGAGTTACTTTGGAAGAAGACGGCAGGGTAAGTTTTCCGGATGCACCCAGTGAGCGGGCTGTAAAACATGTGGAAGAGCTTTGTCTGGCAGTAAAAGAAGGGTATGAGGCATATATTTTCTTTGTGATTCAGATGAAAGATGTCCGGTATTTTACACCAAATATAGAAACTCATCCTGCATTTGGTGAGACCTTGAAAAAGGCAAAGGCAGCGGGAGTTAAGATTTTAGCGTATGACTGCGAGGTAACAGAAGATTCTATTCGGATTGCAGATGAAGTTTTGGTTGTACTGGAAGAGCCGCTTCTGCAAGAAATAGCAAAACCCGTAGTAGAATGGTACCGAAAAAATAAGAGAGACCTTCCCTGGCGGCATCACGTAACAGCATATCGTGTATGGGTTTCAGAGATTATGCTTCAGCAGACAAGAGTAGAGGCTGTAAAGCCTTATTATGAGAGATTTTTAAAAGAGCTGCCGTCTGTAAAAGAACTGGCGGAAGTATCAGAAGACAAGCTGCTGAAATTGTGGGAAGGACTTGGATATTATAACCGGGTGCGTAACATGCAGAAAGCGGCACAACAGATGATGGAAGAATACTCAGGGCAGTTTCCCCGAACTTATGAAGAAATCAAAGGATTGACCGGAATCGGAAATTATACGGCAGGAGCAGTCAGTTCGTTTGCATTTGGAATTCCGAAACCGGCAGTGGATGGTAATGTGCTCAGAGTGGTATCCAGAATTCTGGGAAGCAGGGACGATATTATGAAAGCAAGCGTCAGGTCCAGGATTGAACAGGCATTAGAAGAGGTGATCCCGCCCGAGTCTCCTGGAGATTTTAACCAGGGACTTATTGAACTGGGGGCGATTGTATGCGTGCCGAATGGAGAGCCGAAATGTGAAGTATGTCCGGCAGCAGGTATGTGCAGAGCTAGAAAAGATGGAAATGCAATGGAACTTCCGGTTAAATCAAAAGCAAAATCAAGACGCAAAGAACAGCGTACGGTTTTGATTTTTAGAGATGGAGATACGATTGCTATTCGGAAACGCCCTGGCAAAGGCCTGCTTGCCGGGCTGTATGAGCTGCCGAATCTGGAAGGGCGGATGAATCAGAAAGAAGTAATAGAATACAGTAAATCCATTGGTCTTGCACCGCTTCATATCAGAAAACTTACAGAGGCAAAGCATATTTTCAGCCATGTGGAATGGCACATGACGGGCTATGAAATCAAGGTGGATGAACTGGAGAAAAACTGTAATGCCGATATGATTTTTGCAAAGGAAGAAGAATTGAAAGAAACCTATCCGATACCGTCTGCATTCGAGGCATATTGTATCTGGAAATAAGATTGTGCTATACTAGAGAGCAGATAAAGGGAGTGGAAGATATGGTAGAAACAACAGGATTATCCAAACAGCAAAAAAAATCAAGAGAAACGAAAGAAAAGATTTTTCAGGCAGCAAAGAATATTTTACAGAAAAGCGGTTATGAAAATCTGTCGATCAAAAATATATGTGAAGAGGCAGGCGTTTCTAATGGAAGCTTTTATCACCATTTCAAAACAAAGGATGACCTGCTCTCGTATTATATTGAAGACCAGCCGGGAATTACTCCGGACATTCTGGATTCCCCTGAGAATGCGGAAGATGCAAAAGAAACGATTATCCAGGTATATCTGAACTACGTGAAATACTGCAAAGAGCTGGGCGTCGAATTTATGTCGGGGTATTATGATACGAAGAATCAGGCATTGAATCCGGTGAGCAGGACAGAGCGCCCGTATCCGATTGTGACGGTTCAGACTTACGTCGAGAAAGCGATGGAAGAGGGGAAAATCCGGTTAAATGTGGAGATTGAAGAATTTACTACAGATATTCGTATGATTGTAATAGGGAATGTATTTGAATGGTGTTTAAGAAGTGGAGAAGCGGACTTTGAAGGAAACATGAACCGCTCTCTTGCAAAATATCTGGACAGTACACTATATTGAAAGATAAAATCCGGAGGAAACGGAGATGAAATACAATTTTATAGTGAATCCTAATTCCCGCTCGAAAAAAGGAGCTGCTCTTTGGAAAGAAATTGAATCGGAACTGGTAAAAAGAGAGGTAGTTTATGAAGTATTTCATACAAGATACCGAAAAAATGCAACTGATATCACGTTACGGATTACCGGAGATGGAAAAGAACATACGATTGTCGTGGTAGGCGGTGATGGAACGGTCAATGAAGTCCTGAATGGAATCAAGGATTTAAGTAAGGTGATACTGGGATATATTCCCACAGGTTCCGGCAATGACTTTGCGAGAGGGATGAAACTTCCTACAAATACGGTAGAAGCCCTCGAGAATATTCTTAATTCGAAGAACATTCGGAAAATGGATGTAGGTGAGCTGTCTTATTATGAAAGGCAGAAGCGGTTTGGAGTCAGCGCGGGAATTGGATTTGATGCCATCATCTGTCATCAGGCAAGTGTATCAAAATTAAAAATAGCATTAAATAAGATTGGATTGGGAAAATTGACTTATGCAGGGATTGCTTTGTACAGATTAATCAAAGGCGAGACGGTACGGGCAGAAGTGATTTTAGACGATGGAAAACCAATGATATTTGAAAACACGTATTTTGCAGCAGTCTTAAATCAGCCGTATGAAGGTGGTGGGTTTAAATTCTGTCCGAAAGCAGATTCGGGCGACGGGCAGCTGGATGTGATTGTTGTATCCGGGATATCCAGGTTAAAAGTGATTCTGCTTCTTCCTCTGGCATTTGCCGGATGGCATACGTGGCATAAAGGAATATCTATTTTTCGATGCCGCAAGGCAGAAATCCGAACTGCCCGGTCTTGTGCCGTACATACAGATGGAGAAGCGGTTTTCTTGAAGAAAAAGATAGAAGCTTATGTACTTCCAGAGCAAATCCGGGTAATTACAAGATGAAAGTAGGGGAAATATGTGAAGCTGATATATCTGATTTTAATTCTGGCAGGAATAACAGCACTTTATTTATATATGATTGCTCCGGCTATGAGCCGCAAAAGAAGGATGAAGTCTTTTCTGGGAGTGAAGTGGGCGCATAGAGGGCTTCACTATGAAAAAGAAGGAACTCCCGAGAATTCGATGAAAGCTTTCCGGGCAGCAGTCAGGGCAGGTGTGGGAATCGAGCTGGATATCCATATGACTAAAGACAAAAAGCTGGTTGTATTTCATGATGATACGCTGGAGCGGGTATGCGGGTGTCCGGGCAAGATTGAAGATATGTCATATAGAGAGCTGAAAGACTGTCGTTTGAATGAAACATCCGAGCGGATTCCCCTGCTTAAAGAGGTACTTAGGGAGGTGGATGGGAAGGTTCCGCTTTTGATAGAGGTGAAACTTCCTACTGGAAATACGGAAATATACAGATATCTGGTACAGCAGATGGAAGGATATAAAGGAGCCTTTCTTGTACAGTCCTTCAATTGCCTGGTTTTACATTGGCTTCGGAGAAATCAGAAAGAAATCCTGAGGGGACAGTTGTCGGCAAATCTGGTAAAGAGTGATAAAACGCCTCATTTTATTCTACGGTTCTGCGTAAAATATCTATTGAGCAACTGTTTTTGCAGACCGGACTTTATTTCTTACAAAATGGCGGACAGTGCGAATATCAGTCTTTGGCTGAATCAATATTTATTCCGTGCACCTGTGGCAGTGTGGACTCTTAGGTCTAAGCGGGAGATACAGGAGGCAAGGGGAAAGTTTCATATGTATATTTTTGAAAGAAATAAGGAAGAAAATTAAAAGATTTGTTAAGCTTTCATGAAGTTTCTTGTTGTCATCGGTAAATCGTGCTATAATCGGAACAAGTTATAGGAAAACCGTTAAAAAGGGAGCGGATTGTATGAAGTGGAAGGGCAGGATTACAAATTTAATTAAGAAATATAAACATGCCTGGGTTTTTTTATATATTTTCATATATCTACCGTGGTTTATGTATTTAGAGAAGCATGTAACGGTACATTCCAAGTATCATGTGATACATTCTGTTCTGGATGACAGGATTCCGTTTATTGAATGTTTCATTGTTCCATATTTGCTTTGGTTTGTATTTATTATAGCTGTATTTCTCTATTTTTTCTTTACGGATAAAGAGGGATTTTACAAACTTGCAAAATTAAGTTTTATTGGAATGACTATTTTCCTGGTTATCTCTACGTTATTTCCGAATGGAGTGAATTTAAGGCCGGAATTTTTTACAAGAGATAATATTTTTATAGATATGGTGAAGATGTTGTATCGTGCAGATACACCGACGAATGTATTTCCAAGTCTTCATGTGTTTAATTCTTTGGCAGCATGTATTGCAGTTTATCAGAGTGAAGCACTCAGGAAGCATAAGAT
>CASERA010000007.1 GCA_949290175.1 uncultured Ruminococcus sp. | reverse complement strand
TCAATAACGTTCATTATAACATTTTCACCCTGCTCTGTATACATAAAGAAGAGAGACTTTATTTATTTTACGTTTTTTTATTTTTTTCAGAAAAACTGTTGACAAACTTCTTTCTTTGCGATATACTTACATACGTTGTGAACGAAACAGTTCTCTAACGTGTGCGATTAGCTCAGCTGGATAGAGCGTCTGGCTACGGACCAGAAGGTCGGGAGTTCGAATCTTCTATCGCACGCTGACCTCTGCTGATATCTGCAGAGGTTTTTTTATTGTATAGAAAAGACCTTATCACGCTAACGTTCAAAAGTTTTCTTAAATAAATTTATCTATTTTTAATACTCCCTGCCCACAAATTTCATTAAAATTTTATATGAATATCAGGCTGGATATCATCTACATATTGTGCTATAATCATCTGCATCACAATATTTTGTGTATTTCTTTATTTGTATTATTCCCTAAATTAAAAGGAGACAAAACATATGGAAATTATAAAAAGAAGCGGACAGAGAGAAGCTTATCGTCCCGGAAAAATCATGGAGCCAATACGTAAATCTTTTCATAGTACAGGCAAATCTGTTTCAGAAGATATACTGGCAGATTTTTCATCATCCATCTTTCCCGAATGCAGGGACAGACTGGACTTCTGCCTTAGACGAATTCAAAAAGACTTTTCAGATGATAATTATCGACTGAAAATCTTGTACTCCAAATTCCGAAGCTTTTTCAAACTTGAGATGACAGAGGCTGATAAACTGCATGCTCTTATTAAAGCTGCGGTAGAGCTGACTACTGCCGAAGCCCCAAAATGGGAATTTATTGCAGCACGCCTTTTAAGCCTTGAATTTCACCTTCATTTGAAACAAGAAGAACAAAAGCGTAATATCCACAGCCTCTATGGAAAAATCCGCTATCTGACCGAAGAGGGATTGTACGGAAGCTATATTCTTGAGCACTATACAAAGGAAGAAATTCTCCAGGCTGAAACTTTCCTCTGCCCCGAACGTGATGAACTATTTACCTATTCCGGACTGGATTTGCTGCTGAAACGTTATGTTATCTGCACACATCATCATATCCCATTGGAATCTCCGCAAGAACTTTTCCTGGGAATTGCCCTGCATCTTGCAATGAAAGAACAGACAAACCGAATGGAATGGGTCCAAAAGTTCTACGATATGCTAAGCCGCCTGGAAGTGACTATGGCTACTCCTACTCTTTCTAATGCACGCAAACCTTATCACCAGCTTTCCAGCTGTTTCATTGATACTGTTCCAGACAGCCTGGAAGGTATTTACCGAAGTATCGATAATTTTGCACAGGTCAGCAAATTTGGCGGAGGCATGGGAATGTACTTTGGAAAAGTCCGTGCAACAGGAAGCAGCATTCGCGGGTTTGAAGGGGCTGCCGGCGGAGTCATCCGGTGGATTCGTTTAGTCAATGATACCGCTGTTGCAGTAGACCAGCTGGGAATGCGCCAGGGTGCAGTCGCAGTCTATCTGGATGCATGGCACAAGGATTTACCCGAATTTCTCCAGCTTCGTACTAATAACGGTGATGACCGTATGAAAGCTCATGATGTATTCCCTGCTGTTTGTTATCCGGACCTGTTCTGGAAAATGGCAAAAGAAGACATGAACCAAAACTGGTATATGATGTGCCCGCATGAGATCTACCAGACCAAAGGATATCACCTGGAAGACTACTTCGGAGAAGAATGGGAAACAAGATACTGGGACTGTGTACGGGATTCCCGTATTTCCAAACGTTGTGCATCTGTGAAAGACATTGTCCGCCTTGTACTGAAATCCGCAGTGGAAACCGGCACTCCTTTCACATTTAACCGGGATATTGTAAATCAGGCGAATCCAAATGGACATGCCGGTAAGATTTACTGCTCCAACCTCTGTACAGAAATTGCCCAAAATATGGCAGAAATTCAGGAAGCTCGCAGGGAAGTCCGTACGGAAGACGGAGATACCGTTGTCATCACTACTACAAAACCGGGAGAATTCGTTGTCTGTAACCTTGCCAGCCTTTCTCTTGGAAATCTCCCTGTGGAAAACAAAAGCTATATGCAGGATATTGTCCGCACCGTAGTCCGAGCACTGGACAATGTCATCGATTTGAATTTCTACCCCACCCCATATGCACAGTTAACCAACCGTAAATACCGGAGCATCGGACTGGGTGTGAGCGGATATCACCATATGCTGGCGAAACATGGAATATCGTGGGAAAGTGATCGTCATCTGAAATTTGCAGACACCGTGTTTGAAACCATCAACTATGCCGCAATTCTTGCAAGTACAGAGTTGGCAGCTGAGAAAGGCAGCTACTCCTTATTTGACGGCAGCGACTGGCAGACTGGAGCTTATTTCACAAAACGCGGGTATTGTTCACCAGAATGGATTGCGCTGTCAGAAAAAGTTGCCCGCCAGGGCATGCGCAATGCTTATCTGCTGGCAGTCGCCCCAACCAGCAGCACCAGCATTATTGCAGGAACTACTGCCGGTCTTGATCCGGTAATGAAACGCTACTTCCTGGAAGAAAAAAAGGGCAGTATGCTGCCTAGAGTTGCGCCTGACCTTTCTATGGAGACATACTGGTATTATAAAAATGCACATTTACTGGATCAGATGTGGAGCGTACGTGCCTGCGGTATCCGCCAGCGCCACATAGACCAGGCTCAGAGTATGAATCTGTATATCACAAATGATTTTACTATGCGTCAGGTATTCAATCTTTATCTGGAAGCATGGGAACGAGGAGTCAAAACGATTTATTATGTTCGAAGTAAATCTCTGGAAGTGGAAGAATGCGAAAGCTGCTCTTCTTAATTTCCTCAATGAAGATAATAAAAATATAAAGGAGAAATTATGGCTGACTTAAAGAAAAAACCACTTTTTAATCCAAATGGCGACACCGATGTCCGTCTTCGCCGTATGATTGGAGGAAATACAACTAACCTGAATGATTTTAACAACATGCGTTATAACTGGGTCAGTGACTGGTACCGCCAGGCAATGAACAATTTCTGGATTCCGGAAGAAATCAACTTATCTCAGGATGTTAAAGATTATCCCAACCTGCTCCCTGAGGAACGTGCTGCCTATGATAAGATTTTAAGCTTTCTTGTATTTCTGGATTCTATCCAGACCGCAAATCTACCATGTATAGGAGAATATATTACTGCAAATGAAGTGAATCTCTGCCTGTCCATCCAGGCGTTTCATGAATGCATTCACAGCCAGAGTTACAGCTATATGCTGGACACCATCTGCAGCCCTGTTGAAAGGAATGAGATTCTTTACCAGTGGAAAACAGATGAACATCTTTTGAAACGAAACACTTTCATTGGAAATTTGTACAATGAATTCCAGGAGAAAAAAGATTCTTTTACGCTTCTGAAAGTTATGATGGCAAATTATATTCTGGAAGGAATCTATTTTTATAGCGGATTTATGTTCTTTTATAATTTGAGCCGAAATGGTAAGATGCCCGGCTCTGCTCAGGAAATCCGATACATTAACCGGGATGAAAACACTCATTTATGGCTGTTTCGCAACATGATTCTGGAATTACAGAAAGAAGAGCCCGAGCTATTTACACCAGAAACTATCCAGATTCTAAAAGAAATGCTGATGGAAGGTGTCCGTCAGGAAATTGCCTGGGGGCATTATGTTATCGGTGATAAAATTGCCGGACTCACAAAAGAAATGATTACAGATTATATCCGGTACCTGGGCAATCTGCGCTTCACAAGTCTTGGATATGATCCAATTTATCCGGGTCTGGAAAACGAGCCGGAAAGTATGAAGTGGGTCAGCCAGTATTCCAACGCAAACATGGTAAAAACTGACTTCTTTGAAGCGAAAAGTACGGCATATGCCAAAAGTACAGCTTTAATTGATGACCTGTAAAGCACAAGACGGCACAGAACCACTTCGCTTCTGTGCCGTTTTTCTACTCTTTATTCTGCTTTAAATCTCTCAGCCTGTGATGAAATCAGTTCTTTATCATCAAAATAATTAATCTTCATTGCTTCTTTTACATCATGCAGTGTTTTCGCTGCCACTGCTTCTGCTTTTTCACTGCCTTTTTTCAGAATCTCATAGACATACGGAATATCTTTCTGATACTCTTTTCTGCGATTTCTGATTGGCTCCAATTCTGCTTGTAGTACGTTGTTTAAAAAACGTTTTACTTTCATATCACCCAAACCACCGCGCTGATAATGTTCTTTCAATTCTGTTAAATTCGCGTAATCCGGAAGGAACTCTTCAAAATATTCCGGACGGCAAAATGCATCCAGATACGTAAACACCGTATTACCTTCCAGTTTTCCCGGATCTTCTACACGGATATGTGTCGGATCTGTAAACATACTGAATACTTTCTTCTGAATCTCTTCCGGCTCTTCTGAAAGATAGATACAGTTTCCAAGAGACTTGCTCATTTTTGCCTTCCCATCGATTCCCGGCAGACGCAGACATGCCTGATTTTCCGGAAGAAGAATCTCCGGTTCTCTCAGAGTATCTCCATAAACAGAGTTGAATTTTCTTACAATTTCTTTTGTCTGTTCCAGCATTGGAAGCTGATCTTCTCCAACCGGTACAGTTGTTGCCTGGAAAGCCGTGATATCTGCTGCCTGGCTGATTGGATAGGTGAAGAATCCAACCGGAATACTTGCTTCAAAATTCCGCTGCTGAATCTCTGATTTTACTGTTGGATTTCTCTGGAGACGGGATACTGTCACCAAATTCATATAGTAAAAAGATAATTCACATAGCTGCGGAATCTGGGACTGGATAAATAATGTACATTTCTCCGGGTCCAGCCCGCATGCCAGATAGTCCAGTGCCACCTCTATGATATTCTGACGCACTTTCTCCGGATTATCCGCATTATCTGTCAAAGCCTGCGCATCTGCAATCATTACAAACATTTCATCAAAATCACCTGTATTCTGCAGTTCTACTCTGCGCTTCAATGACCCTACATAATGGCCTACATGCAGTTTTCCGGTAGGTCTGTCACCTGTCAGCATTATTTTTCCCATCGTTTCTTTACGCTCCTTCATTACTTTTTCTCATAGTCTTTTCCCATTATAACACTAGTTTACTCAGTTTGGCTAGACTATACCACCGATTCCACATTATACAAACTCATGCCCCTGTCCTTCTGCCTTTATACTCCAAGTACTTTTCTTCTTTCACAATCCTTTGTACACTGTATGCATTTACTACGCATACAGCGGATATTATTCACATTAATATAATATCCGTTTTTCCCTTTTTGCTTTGCTATATACAGAGCAACATCCGCACATCTATATAAATCTTCATAAGTATTTACACTGCCATCTACATATGCCGCTCCTATACTGGTTGATACATTAAAGTTACTATAATAGTATTCCAGGCGATTACGGATACTATCTAATACGTGCTCTATTTTAGCTTCCAGCAACTTTACAGATAAATCGTCAGATATGAAAACAACAAATTCATCCCCTCCCAACCTGGCGATGATATCCTTCTCTCGAAAATTATCCTTCAGTGCATCTGCAAACATCTGTAAGACTTTATCGCCTTCAGGAT
>CASERA010000006.1 GCA_949290175.1 uncultured Ruminococcus sp. | reverse complement strand
TTGTGGCATAATGTGTACCTCTTTTCTTTGTAAAATTGATTATATCTTATTAGCCACTTCCGTTACAACTTTATTATAGCACTTCATATCTGACGACTTATCTTGAAGATGGTCGTTGCAGTCTGAGTAATAATCTCAGCGAAAATGCCATCCGTCCAGTAACCGTAGGGCGAAAGAACTGGCTTTTTTCTGACACAGCCGAAGGTGCAAAGGCAAACGCTCTATACCTTACAATTGTTGAAATGGCTAAAACCTATCACTTAAATTTATACGAATATCTGAAATTCCTTTTTGAACATCGACCAAACAAGGACATGACAGATGAAGAATTCGAAAATCTCGCTCCTTGGAACGAACACGTTCAGGAACTGTGTAAATAAAATGGAGTAAAATGCTTGTTTTCCTAGCGTCTGACAGTAGATGCTAGGATTTCTTTTTTATATCTACCCCGAAACTAAGCACTTACATTGGTTCTACTAACGGTGTTGTTCATATATATTATAAAATGGCATCAATCAACAGAAGAAAACTCTGAAATTCGTATATAAATAAAGAAATGCCCACGCTATCAGATGACAATGCGGGCATTCTTAATTCAAACAATAAAACCATAGGTCAGAATATCCAGCCTCCAGCTTTTGATATTATAATAGTATATATAGCTAGCTTTTTTGTATATTTGTATATTTACATTGCAATTTACCAATACATTATTCAATTTAATAATTATATATTTTAGTCTGATAATCGTAGGAACCTCCAGATATCGATACGCTTCCACCGCTAGTACTCAACGAAATTGATGTTCCTGCTATTTGATGTGCATATGTATAATACATACTGGAACTTAATTGAGCTTTAGTGGAACTTCCGTTTCGAGGAATTAAGTAAATATCAGCGCCTCCACTATTTGTAAGTGAATTAGGTAAATCTCCCTTTGCAATTGATAAATACCAACCTAGCCCTCCATCGGCTGCAGTGGCCGGTGCATCGATGTAATCTACTGAGAGCCATTGACCCGACATAATATATCCAGACTCAGCATACATTCCACCAACTTTAAATTTAGTACCATCGAAAGTAAATGTATGTGCGTCTGTCCAATGAAGGATTGGATCTGTAATCCATTCATAGGAAGTAGAAACATTTAATCCTGTAATGTATCCGTCGGAAGTAAATTCATAAACGCCTACACCTAATTTTAACTTGCTTGTCGATATTTGACCACGTGAATTTGGATTTACTTCTTGAATTTCGACTATTTCTGTTTCGTAATCTAAAAAAGTTACTTCCTTTCCTACGCACATCCAATAAAGAGTTTCAATTCTGTTTTCACTAATATCATTTAAGAATTCCTGTTCTGTTCCAATGCTTAATAAATAGTCTTTCATTTCTTGTAACGTAGGAGCGGGTTCAGCAGCTGAAATGGAAGTTCCTGGCATTGTAATAAATACAATACTTGCCGTCATAAGTAAAATGATTTTTTTGATACGTTCTTTTACATTTTTCATTTTTTTCATCCTTTCTACTGTAAAGTTTTTTCCTTTGGTTCGTTTGGTTAAGTGATTCTAAATGATAGACATTTGCATCTCTCTTATTAAAGTTTAACATTTCAACAATTTTGTTGCAATAGGTTTAAATAACTTTTATTTATTTATTGAATTATCTGATAAATCACAAGTGCTAAATTGATTTGCACAACTAATTATAACAAAAATTATATTCGACTACTTTATCTTTTACATTTTCTAATAGTATGCTATACTGAAAATGGATTTCATTTGAGGTGTGGTCTTTCCAATAAAACTGAAAGATTGCCAGATTGAAACGTAATATTCTATTTTACATATATGCTTTATGAGAAAGGATGGTTTTATGGATTGGAAAATGATAGCATTAATTATTTTGATTATTATTTTCGTTATAGTTCCTGTATTATTTGTTATCATTAAAAATGCAGTAAGAGCAGGAATCTTGGAGGCATATGAAGTTTTTCAAAATGAAGAAGATAGGAATAAGAATATAGATTAAAGTTGAGCGATACCCCAAAAGTGTAGTTGTTAGAAGGTAATTGAGACTAATATGTCCCCCAAATTTCTCCGGGACACATATTTTGAAGTAAAAAATGGATGCTTCTCTGCTTTTACAGGAGGCATTCATTTTATTTAACCTGAATTCTAGAGAAGGAAAGTTGCAAAATACTTTATCTAGTATTCTCTGTATCTGTTTGATTTGGAATCGACACGAAATCATATCTAGTATAAGTGATTTATAATATTTTAAATGAAAAGTACACTAGGATATGTCTATTATTCACTTCTGCAGAATGTGTAGTTTTACCAAAATTTCTATCTATTATCTTATTTACAATCGTAAGCGCTTAGTTTCGGGGTGGCTATATGGATTGTAATCCTGATACCAATGTAGAAGAATTGGCTGCTGCTATTTCTATCCATTGGCTATAAAGAAATTGCTGACAATTATCGTAAAGCAGTTACAAATATGGGGTATCCAAAGGGGGCAAACCGCCCCTTTTGGCACACGACTTTGCATGGCAAAGTGTAGTGTGTTATACGCTCTGGCTGCGTTGCTGTGAAAATGCTGTAGCACACGGGTCATGCTATTGGATTTGAAGGAGCAGGAAAATAGGCTGTATTTGTGGTCGAGAAAAACCACAAATGCAGGGCTGGTTTCATCAGCAGGCAGGGCGTATATGGAAACTGATATCGTTCGAAACTTACTTGAATTTAGAAATATCTTGTCTTAACATTGAAATGGGCGGGAAACCATTTTAGGGTTTACCCGCCTTGGTTACATTTATGCAAAGACAATCGAAGCTGTCAACGGCAGCGTATGCAATACGCTGTTTATCCTGACCGTTGACTGGTTCGGTGGGATTTGCTATTTTGTATTAGTTTTGCCAGATGGTTGATAATCATATAGAATACCTGTAAACGGAGGGATCGTTTTTATCAATAACTTTTCGATGGATTTAGGTGTTTTGCCTCCAAAGATTTCCCAGTCTGTATTTAATGACATTGTGACTTTTCCGTTTAGTTTTGGTGCAATGGTCACTTCCTCGTTTGAAAAATTGAAAATACTAAGTACAGTGTTTTTAGTGCCGGTACGTGTGTAGGCAAATACACATTTGTTGTCAGAATTACAATCTATCCATTTAAAACCATCGTATGTATGGTCTAATTCCCATATGGCTTTTTTTCTAAGATATTGCTTGTTTAGTTCAAGAATATAACGGTGGAAAGAATCGTGGGCAGGCATTTTCAGTAAATCCCAATCTGGTTCACGTTTTTCATCCCATTCTCTGAACATGGCAAGTTCGTTGCCCATGAAGTTCAGTTTCTTGCCAGGATGGGTCATCATGTAGAGGTACAGGAGCCTTGCCTGGGCGAACTTATCCTCATAGCTGCCGTTAAGTTTATCAATAATGGTTTTCTTTCCGTGAACAACTTCATCGTGTGAGAACGGCAGTATGTAACGCTCATTATAAGCATAGAAAATGGAAAATGTTATTTTATCCGGCATATAAGCACGGTCATAAGGATGGCACTCGAAATATTTCAGAGTATCGTGCATCCATCCTAAATCCCATTTGTAGTCGAACCCAAGTCCACCATCTTCTACATCCTTTGTTACGCCGGGATAAGCAGTGGAATCTTCTGCAATAAGCATAGCTGTAGGATGAAGTAGATGAAGACCTTTGTTCATTGATTTGAGAAAATTGATGGTAACACTGTTTTCACCACGTTTCTCGTCTCCTTGCCAGTAAATCAAGCGACTTACTGCATCCATTCTAAGACCATCAAAGTGATATTCTTTGAGCCAATAGTTTGCGGCAGACTGGAGAAAACAAGCAACTTCTCTACGGGAATGGATAAAGTTATAGCTGCCCCATTCGCTTTCTCCCACATCTTTGTGAGGATACTCATAAAGAGCTGTTCCGTCATATTCTTTCAATCCGTAGGCATCCACGGCAAAATGAACGGGTACAAAGTCCATAATTGCACCAATACCAGCGTTATGGAGTTTGTCAATAAGTTCCATTAACTGTGCAGCTGTTCCGTATCTGGACGTGGGAGCAAAGAATCCAGTATTCTGATAACCCCAGCTTCCATCAAAGGGATGCTCTGATAGGGGCATAAATTCCACATAGTTATAGCCGTATTCTTTCAGATATGATATCAGCTCGTCAGCAATTTCGTTATACGAATACCACTTATCACCTTTTATTTTCCATGAGCCTAAGTGCAATTCGTAAATATTCAGCGGTTTATCATAAGCACGGGTGCGTTTCTTCATCCATTTTTCATCGTTAAAGGTGTATTCGGATAAATCATGGATGACAGAACAAGCACCGGGACGAAGCTCCATTCCGAAACCGTATGGGTCGCAATGCTCCACACGTCCGTTCTGACCGTAGATTACATATTTGTACATCTGACCGGGTTTGGCATCTTTGGAAAAGCCTACCCAAACACCGCTCTGATGGAGCTGTTCCATAGGCTGTTCTTGCCAGTTGTTGAACTGTCCAACGATAGTAATTCGTTGAGCGTTAGGTGCATAGGTTCGGAAAACAACACCTCCATCTTCTAAGTGCGCTCCAAAGTATTCGTATGCATCAAATGCTTCGCCCATATAGAATTTTTGAAGATTCATAAAAAACCCCTTTCCGACACAGTTGTGTCGTTTTCTCTTTTGTGTTATCATAACAAGAGAAAAAGCGGATTTCAATAAGCTGGATGTAACTGACACATTCAGCGGAAAAGTGGGGCGGATTTATGTACTTCAAACAGAAAAACAAGACGGCAATACGCAGTCAACACATGATAGCAGATGCACTATTCAGTCTGATGAAGCGCAAACCATTTCAACAGATTTCCGTGACGGAAATCTGTGAAGAAGCTGCCATCGGTAGAAAAACTTTTTATCGTAATTTTGAACTGAGAGAAG
>CASERA010000005.1 GCA_949290175.1 uncultured Ruminococcus sp. | reverse complement strand
GTTGATTTGATTACAACGACATTTCAGCATTGGGAGAAAGAACAGAGAGATTTGAGTAAAATCCGGCAGGAGGATTATCCTTTCCATCTTAAATTCATCTATGAGCCGGGATATAAGAAAAACGTAGATGTGAGAAGGATTCTCAGTCATAGAAAAGCAGCAAAGAATCTGACCGGGTTTCTGGAAAAAGAAGGCGGATATGATTTGATTTATGCAGAAATCCCACCGAATGATGTAGCATTGGCAGCGGCAGAATATGCAAAGAAAAAGGGAATTCCGTTTGTGGCGGATGTCAATGATTTATGGCCGGAGGCAATGCGGATGGTGGTGGATATTCCTGTAATCAGCTCACTTTTATTTTATCCGCTTCAAAGAGATGCAGAGAAGGTATACAGCCTTGTATCGGGAGTGATTGGCACCTCTGATGAATATCGTGACCGTCCGTTTCAGTATCAAAAAAAAGAGGTACCCAAAGCCACGGTTTATGTGGGAAATGAGATTGAGGTATTCGATAAAGGTGCAGAGGAAAATGAAAAGCTGGTAGAAAAACAGCCGGGAGAGTTCTGGGTAACTTATGCCGGAACCATTGGAACCAGCTATGATATCCGTACAATGGTGCTGGCGGGAGAAGAACTGGCAAAGCGGGGATATTCGGATATACGCATCAAGGTTCTGGGCGGTGGTCCGATGAAAGAAGAGTTAGAGAATCTTGCAAAGGAGCGGCGAATTGACAATGTAGAATTTGTTGGGTATGCAGCATATGAAAAAATGGCGGCATATTTGAAGAAATCTGATATTCTTGTGAACTCTTTTGTGCGGAAAGCACCACAGAGTATTGTGACGAAAATCGGAGATTATCTGGCAGCAGGACGGCCAATGATTAATACATGTATGAGCCCGGAGTTTCGCAGCAAGGTAGAGCAGGATGGATTCGGAATCAATATCGAGCCGGAAGATGTAAAGGTATTGGCTGATGCGGTGGAAGAGCTTCATGCGGATGATGAAAAACGCCTGGAAATGGGAAAAAAGGCAAGAAAGATTGCAAAAGAGCAGTTTGACCGTCCTCATTCTTACCAGGAAATTGAAAAATTAATTAGAACACTGATTGAGAAAAAATAAAGGCAGGAAGAAAGATGAAACCATATTTTAGTATTGTCATGCCGACATATGGGGTTGAAAAGTACATTGACAAAGCAATTCAGAGTGTTTTAAATCAGACTTACTCAGATTGGGAACTTATCGTTGTAGATGATTGTACACCGGATAACAGTGCAAGAATTGCTGAAAAATATGCAGAGCAAGACGCAAGAATCCAGGTAGTCCACCATAAAGAAAACCGGGGATTGAGTCCGGCGCGCAATACCGGAATCGATGCAGCTAAGGGAGAGTATATCTGGTTTATGGATCCCGACGATTATGTGGATGAAGAGCTGCTTTACCAGGTGTATGATTCCCTTCAGAAGAATCCGGCGGAGCTGGTGTTATTTGGTTTGTGTGAAGAATATTATGATGAGAACGGAAATTTAAGTTATGTTCATAAGGTGTGTCCAAAGGGAGAGCTGTTTACGGATCAAACAAAGATGAGACAGCAGGTAATTTATCTGGAACAACAGACTTTATACGGGTATGCATGGAATAAATTTTATAAATTATCCTACTTAAAAGAAAAAAAATTCCGTTATTCCAATGTCAAACTCATTGAGGATATTAAATTTAATGTGGAATTCTGTATGGATATTGAAAGAATGAATTTACTTTCCATTACACCGTATCATTATGCTAAGAGGATGGAGGGCAATTTGACAAATAAATTTGTTCCGGAGTATTTTCAGCTTCATAAGCAGAGAATTGATATGATTCTGAATCAATATCTTTATTGGAATCTTTGTACGGAAGAAGTTCGAAGCATTCTCGGAAGTTTATATGGAAGGTATATTTTATCGGCACTGCAGAGGAACTGCGACAAGCGCGCAGATATGACACATGCCGAGCGTTATAAATGGTGCCGTGGATTATTCAGCCAGGGACTGTTTAATGAATTGATTCCGTCGGCAAAAGCGGCAGACAGTAAAAGTCTCACGGCTGCTCTG
>CASERA010000004.1 GCA_949290175.1 uncultured Ruminococcus sp. | reverse complement strand
ACGAAATCCGTTCTTAAAATCTGTACACTCTGAAGTTCCCGCACCATCTTATTAAAATCTTCATAAGCCTTTTTCATGATTCCGCCCTGCTCTACTTCCAATGTAATATCGGTATTGCCGTTGGCAACGACGTTCAGTCCATTTGTCAGTCCGTCAATGGTTTTGCTCAGAGATTTGGAAAAAAGATGGAAAATAGAGCTGATTAAAAGAAACATTGGTACAATCATTCCAATACAGTAAATGGGATTGTAATTATGGTCCTGCCGGATGATATAATTGTTTAGAAAATCCAAAAAGGCATAAGTTGTACAGGCAATTATAGCCACAACAACGGATTCCATTAAAAACCATCCTTTTAAAGAAGGGGTGTATTTTATCTTTTTATTGTTCATTTTCATAAAATTTTCCCTCGATTTCCATTTTATATCCAACACCGCGCAATGTAACAATCTGAAACTCCGGGAAATCTTTGAGTTTATTGCGCAGTCGGCTGATATAGGTTTTTACGGTATCTTCTCCGCTGTTTGAGTCATATCCCCAGATATTGTCCAGCAGACGGTCTTTTGTGAAGACTTGCTTAGGATAAGACAGCAGCTGATAAAGCAGTTCAAATTCTTTTTTTGACAGCACAATTTCTTTTCCAATCCGACGGATAGAATAAGTGTCCGCATCTGCTACAATATCACCTATGGTGATTTTATTCTCACTGGAAATCCGGGCACGCCGCAGGAGTGCATCAATCCGCCAGAAGAGTTCTTCGAAATTTATCGGTTTCGTCATATAGTCATCCGTACCGGAGGCAAACCCTTCCTTCTTATCTTCGAAATCATTCTTCGCAGTCAGCATGAGGATGGGGATTGGATTGTCTTCTTCTCTTAGTGTACGCACCAGTGTGTAGCCGTCCATGCCAGGCATCATAATATCTGCAACAATCAAGTCTACGTGCTTATTATCAAGAATTTCCAGTGCCTGAATTCCGTTGGAGGCTTCCAGGACAGAAAAACGTTTTTTTAATTTAGAACAGGTCAGAAGCCGCATATTTGCGTCATCTTCCACGACAAGAATAGTGGCCATAATGGTTTCCTCCTATAAATAGACAGTATTAAATCAGATTGTTTATATATTTCATATCTCTAAAATCTTTTGGTGAAATTCCATACTCTTTTTTGAATGCTCTGAAAAAACTGGAGTAATCACCAAAGCCGAAAGTCTGATAGGCTTCTGTAATACTCATGTCGCTTAGAATCGCCTGCTGGCAGAGTGAAAGACGCTTCTTGGTAATATACTGATGAATGGAAAGACCAAGATTATCTTTAAAAATATGAGCGATATGGTATTTGCTGATAAAAAATTCCTTTGACAGTCTGTCAAGTGATAAATCTTCATCGATGTGTTCTTCAATAAAACTGCATATATTCTGATAGAGTGATTCGGCTTCGTGGTACTGATTCGGGTGATTCTGCTCGTAGATAATTCTGTTTACATGCAGGATCAAGTCATTGACGCACAGGGAAATCTGGGCATCCCGGCAGAAACGGTCTGTCTGCATTTCCTCTAACAGACGCAGCAGTTTTGACTGAATAGAATTAAATGTGATTCTGTCATTATGGAAAAGATAATTATCATGAGTCCGAACATACTGCATGAGATATCCATAATCAGGGGAAATTTCTAAAAGCCGGTCATAAAATTTCTGACTAATCCAAAAGACAAAACGTCGGTAGGGTGTCGATGAATCGTGAATAATCGGATTATGCCGGACATACGGAGGAATCAGCATGATGTCTCCATGTGTAACCGGATAGGATGTATCCCCAATCTGTATGCTGACATTGCCTTCCAAAAAGAAATAAAATTCATAGTAGTCATGAGAATGGCTTGCGACTTTTTTTAAAGAAGAATCACTATAATAATAAAGTTCAAAATCATTTGAAAGCATGTACTGTCTGGTACTGAATTGTGTTCTTAATTTCTTTTTCATAGTTCTCCCTTGTAACATGAAAACAAGATGTATTTAAATTTAGATTACCATAACACAACAAGTTTTGCAATGTGTACAACAAAACATTCAATGTCCTTTTAAGAATATTTATATTATAATTATATCAAACTTAAAGAATGAATTAAAAGTGCGTTGGAAAGGAAGAAAAAAATATGGAAATGACATTAAGATGGTACGGTTCAAAATTTGACACAGTAACATTAAAACAAATCCGCCAGATTCCGGGAGTGACAGGTGTTATCACAACTCTGTATGACACAACTCCGGGAGAAGTGTGGAGCCGCGAAAGAATTCAGGCGATGAAAGAAGAAGTAGAGCAGTCAGGACTTCGTGTAGCAGGTATTGAAAGCGTTAACGTACACGATGCAATTAAGACAGGTGCAGAAGACAGAGATATGTATATTGACAATTATATCCAGACTCTTGAAAATCTGGGAAAAGAAGATATTCATCTTGTATGTTATAACTTTATGCCTGTATTTGACTGGACAAGAACAGAGCTTGCAAGAGTACGTCCGGACGGATCTACTGTGCTCGCTTATACACAGGAAGCAGTAGATGCACTGGATCCGGAAAAAATGTTTGATTCTATTGCCGGAGATATGAACGGAACTGTAATGCCGGGATGGGAACCGGAACGTATGGGACGTGTAAAAGAGTTATTTGAAATGTACAAGGATATTGATGATGAGAAATTATTTGAAAACCTCAAATATTTCCTGGAGCGTATTATGCCTGTATGTGATAAATATGATATCAACATGGCAATTCATCCAGATGATCCGGCATGGAGTGTATTTGGACTGCCGAGAATCATTATTAACAAAAAGAATATCCTTCGTCTGATGGAAATGGTGGACAACCCGCATAATGGAGTTACATTCTGCTCTGGTTCTTACGGAACAAATCTGGAAAATGATTTGCCGGATATGATTCGTTCTTTAAAAGGAAGAATTCATTTTGCGCATGTAAGAAACCTGAAATTCCACTCTCCAACTAATTTTGAAGAGGCAGCACACCTGTCTTCTGACGGAAACTTCGATATGTACGAGATTATGAAAGCTCTGTATGAGATTGGATTTGAAGGACCAATTCGCCCGGATCATGGACGTATGATTTGGGATGAAGTAGGAATGCCGGGATACGGACTGTATGACCGTGCACTTGGGGCAACTTATCTGAATGGACTCTGGGAAGCGATTGAGAAAGGAGCACAACGGAATGAAGTTAGATAATACAGGATTAAAAGACAGAAAAGCCTGGGAAGATGCAGGGTACAAACTTCCACAGTACGACCGTGAGGAAGTGGTACGAAAAACAGCAGAAGCACCGTTCTGGATTCATTTTGGCGCAGGAAATATTTTCCGCGCCTTCCAGGCAAATGTAGTGCAGAATCTTTTAAATGACGGGGTTCTGGACAGGGGAATTGTAGTTGCGGAAGGATACGATTATGAGATTGTCGAGAAGATGAATCGTCCGCATGATAACTACTCTATTCTGGTGACATTGAAAGCGGATGGAAGTATTGAAAAAACAGTGACAGGCAGTGTGACAGAATCTCTTGCACTGGATTCAGAAAATGCCGTAGAGTATGACCGTTTAAAAGAGATTTTTACAAAAGAATCCCTGCAGATGGCAACCTTTACAATTACAGAAAAAGGTTACAGCCTGACAAATGGAAAAGGAGAATTGCTTCCGGCGGTAGAAGAAGATTTTCAGAATGGACCGCAGAAACCTGTAAGTTATATTGGTAAAGTATCATCCCTTTTATATGCACGTTATCAGGCAGGAGAACTTCCAATTGCAATGGTGAGCATGGATAACTGTTCCCACAATGGAGATAAACTGTTCGATGCAATCAACACATTTGCAGAAAAATGGACAGAAAACGGACTGGCAGACAAAGGATTCAAAGCATATGTGAATACAAAAGAAAAGGTATCTTTCCCATGGACAATGATTGATAAAATCACACCGCGTCCGGATGCTTCCGTAGAAGAGATATTAAAGAAAGATGGAATCGAGGGACTAGAGCCTGTAATAACATCTAAAAACACATATGTGGCTCCATTCGTTAATGCAGAAGAAAGCGAATACCTTGTAATCGAAGATGCATTTCCAAATGGAAGACCGGCTTTGGAAAAAGGCGGGCTGATGTTTACTGCACGTGAGACGGTAGATAAAGTGGAAAAAATGAAGGTATGCACCTGCTTGAATCCACTTCACACAGCTCTGGCAGTATTTGGATGTATCCTTGGATATAATCTGATTTCTGAAGAGATGAAGGATGAGACACTGAAAAAACTGGTAGAAGGTATTGGATATACAGAGGGACTTCCGGTTGTAATCAATCCTGAGATTCTGGAGCCGAAAGAATTCCTGGATACTGTACTGAATGTTCGTATTCCAAATCCATTCATGCCGGATACTCCTCAGAGAATTGCCACAGATACATCTCAGAAGCTGGCAATCCGCTATGGCGAAACAATCAAAGCATACAAAGCACATCCGGATTTAGATGTTTCTGAGCTGAAACTGATTCCACTAGTATTTGCAGGATGGCTGCGTTATCTGATGGGTGTGGATGATAAAGGAAATACCTTTGAACCAAGTCCGGACCCACTGCTGTCTACGCTTCGTCCGCAGTTGGCAGAAGTGAAGCTGGGAGAAACAAAGAATGTGGAAGCCATCTTAAAACCTCTGCTTGAAGATGAAAAAATCTTCGGTGTGAACTTGTATGAAGTTGGCATGGCAGAGAAGGTATGCGGATATTTCGAAGAGATGATTGCCGGAACAGGTGCTGTACGTGCCGTATTAGAAAAATATGTATAAAATTTCCGGGAAATATAAGAAGGAGCGAAAAAGATGAAAGAAATAATGGAACAGTTTAAGGAAATTGGAATTATTCCAGTTGTAGTATTAGAGGATGCAAAGGATGCACTTCCTTTAGGAAAAGCATTATGTGAAGGAGGACTGCCATGTGCGGAAGTTACATTCCGTACAGAGGCGGCAGAAGAGTCTATCAGAATTATGTCCAAGAATTATCCGGATATGCTGGTAGGAGCAGGAACTGTTCTGACAACAGAGCAGGTTGACCGTGCGGTAGCGGCGGGAGCGAAATTTATCGTAAGCCCGGGACTGAATGAAAAAGTTGTAAAATACTGCCAGGAAAAAGGTGTTCCGATTGTACCGGGTGTCCTGACTCCGGGTGAAATTGAGAAAGCGCTGGAGCTTGGTCTGGGAACTGTAAAATTCTTCCCCGCAGAGCCTTCAGGCGGACTTCCAATGATTCAGGCATTGGGTGCAGCTTACACAAAATTAAAATTCATGCCGACAGGCGGAATTAATCCTGAGAACGTAAAAGAATACCTGAAATCTGATAAGATTCTGGCATGCGGCGGCAGCTGGATGGTAAAAGGTGCTTTGGTTAAAGAAGGTAAATTCGACGAAATTGAAGCAATGTGCAAGGAAGCATCAGAAATCGTAAAGAACATCAGAGGATAATTTGAAAAGATTTGTAGAAGTATAGAAAGAGGAGATTATAACAATGGGAAAGAAAGTAGTTACATTTGGAGAAATCATGTTAAGACTTGCTCCAGAGGGATATTATAGATTCGTACAGGCAAATACATTTGGAGCAACTTATGGCGGCGGAGAGGCCAATGTGGCTGTATCTCTTGCAAATTATGGATTTGATGCCAAATTTGTTACGAAACTTCCTGCACATGAAATTGGACAGGCAGCAGTAAATTCTTTGAGACAGTATGGCGTAGATACTTCTGATATTGCCCGCGGCGGAGACCGTGTGGGAATTTATTTCCTGGAAAAAGGAGCATCCCAGAGACCATCAAAGGTAATTTATGACAGAGCCGGTTCTTCTATTGCAGAAGCATCTGCGTCAGATTTTGACTGGGAAAAGATTTTTGAAGGTGCAGAATGGTTCCATTTCACAGGAATTACACCTGCATTGAATGACAATGTTGCACAGATTTGTCTGGAAGCATGTAAAGAGGCTAAAAAGCAGGGTGTAAAAATCTCCTGTGACTTGAATTACAGAAACAAACTCTGGTCAAAAGAAAAAGCCGGACAGGTAATGGGTGAGCTTTGCAAATATGTAGATGTATGCATTGCCAATGAAGAAGATGCTGCTGACGTATTTGGAATCTCTGCTGCTGATACTGATGTAACAGCAGGAGAAGTAAACCATGAAGGTTATAAAGATGTTGCAAGACAGCTGGCAGAACGTTTTGGATTTGAGAAAGTTGCGATTACTCTGCGTGAATCACTTTCTGCAAATGACAATAACTGGTCTGCAATGCTTTACGATGGCTCTGAATATTATTTCAGCAAAAAATATAAAATGCACATTGTAGACCGCGTAGGAGGAGGAGACAGCTTTGGCGGTGGTCTTATTTGTGCAATTCTGAGTGGATATGACTCTGCAAAGACAATTGAGTTTGCAGTTGCAGCATCTTGTCTGAAACACTCTATTGAAGGAGACTTCAACATGGTATCTATGGCTGAGGTTGAGAAACTTGCAGGAGGAGACGCTTCAGGACGCGTTCAGAGATAATAGAATTTCATAATTCAGAGGATGAGTAAAATGAAAGAATTTTTAAATGACGATTTCCTGCTGGAAACAGAAACGGCATCAGTTTTATATCATCAGTATGCAAAGAAGATGCCGATTATTGATTTTCACAATCACCTGAATCCGGCAGAAATTTATGAGGATAAATGTTATGATAACCTGGCTGATGTATGGCTGGGCGGAGACCACTACAAATGGCGTGCTATGCGCGCCTGTGGTGTTCCGGAAAGACTGGTGACCGGAGATGGAGACGGGTATGAGAAGTTCCAGGCATGGGCAATGACGGTGCAGAATATAATCGGAAACCCTCTGTATCACTGGACACACCTGGAATTGCAGCGTTATTTCGGCATTAAGGAGCCATTTTCTCCAAAGAATGCCTCTGCAATCTGGGAAGAGGCAAATGCAAAGTTAAAAACACCGGAATATTCCGTGAAAAATCTTCTGAGAATGCAGAATGTAAAAGTGCTCTGCACGACAGATGATCCGGCAGACACGCTGGAATATCACAAGAAACTGAAAGAGGAAGAATTTGAAATCCAGGTTCTTCCGACATTCCGTCCGGAAAAAGCGGTTGGAATTGAAAAAGAAGGTTTTCAGGAGTATATGGAAACACTGGGAGCTGCAGCAGAAATGACATTGGAAACAGCTGAGGATGTATTGGAAGCACTGAAGAAACGTCTGGCATATTTTGCAGAAGCAGGATGCCGTGTAAGTGACCACAGTCTTGAGAGCAGTTTCTATCTGCCGGCTTCTTATGAAGAAGTGAATGCAATTTATCAGAAACGTATGAGCGGAGCTGTGCTAAGTGAAGATGAGTGTGCGAAGTATCGCGGATGGATTCTTACCGGAATTGGAAGAGAGTATGCAAAATATGGAATGGTAATGCAGCTTCATATTGGTGCTCTTCGCAACAACTCCTCCAGAATGTTCAACAAACTGGGGGCAGATGTAGGAGTGGACGGACTTAATGATTTTGACTATGCACCACAGCTTTCAGCACTGTTGGATGCAATGGATAAAACAAATGAACTGCCGAAAACAGTTCTTTACTGCCTGAATCCAAAAGATACGGATATGCTGGCAGTTATGGCAGGAAACTTCCAGAGCAATGAAGAAGGAATCCGGGGGAAAGTACAGCTTGGAAGTGCATGGTGGTTCTGTGACCACAAACCAGGCATGGAACGTCAGATGGAAGCGCTTGCAACAGCAGGTGTGCTTTCTTCTTTCATTGGAATGCTGACGGATTCCCGAAGCTTTTTGTCATTTTCAAGACACGAATATTTCCGCCGTATTCTCTGTAATATCGTAGGAAACTGGGTGGAAAACGGGGAATATCCGGCTGATATTGAATATCTTGGAAAAATGATTGAAGATATTTGTTGTAACAATGCAATGGAGTATTTTCAGTTTTAAAATCAGAACTCTTAAAGTATAAAAAATGCAAATAAGGACGCTATTTTAAATAAATAGCGTCCTTATTTTGTGCTCTTTTCCTAATTATAATGTATATAAAAGCTCAAAAACTGGAAGGAGGCACAAAATGGACAAATATTATTTGGCTGTTGACATCGGAGCATCCAGCGGACGGCATATACTTGCAAAAATGAAAGATGGGAAGATACAGCTGGAAGAAGTGTACCGCTTTCCAAATGGAATGGAGAATAAGAACGGTACTCTTTGTTGGGATGTAGAGCGATTATTTACGGAGATTGTGAACGGATTGAAAAAATGCAGGGAATTAAATAAAATTCCTTCCACCATGTCTATTGATACCTGGGCGGTAGATTATGTATTATTGGATAAAAATGATCAGATTCTCGGAGAAACGGCAGGATACAGAGACAGCCGCACAGCCGGAATGGATGAAAAAGTCTATGAGGAGATTTCTCTGGAAGACTTATATGCAAGAACAGGAATCCAGAAGCAGATTTTCAATACGATTTATCAGCTGATGGCTGTGAAAGAAGCACACCCGGAATATATGGAGAATGCAGAATCTATGCTGATGATTCCGGATTATTTCCAGTTTCTTCTTACAGGTGTAAAGAAAATGGAGTATACCAATGCGACAACTACTCAGCTTGTAAGTCCCAAGACAAATGATTGGGATTATGAATTGATAGATTTGCTCGGATTTAATAAGAAAATTTTCAAAGAAATCTCTATGCCGGGTACCGTAGTTGGGAATTTCACAGAAGAAATCCGAAAGGAAGTCGGGTTTGACTGTACCGTTGTCCTTCCGGCAACGCATGATACAGGTTCTGCTGTACTGGCGGTGCCGACAAATGATGACGATGCAATCTACATTAGCTCCGGGACCTGGTCGTTAATGGGGATTGAAAGACAGGATGCAGACTGCTCCATGGAAAGTATGAAAGCAAACTTCACAAATGAGGGCGGATACGACCACCGTTTCCGTTTTCTGAAGAATATTATGGGACTGTGGATGATTCAGTCTGTGAAGAAAGAATTTACAGAGGAGTTATCTTTTGCGGAGATTTGTTCCAGAGCCTCTCATGAAAAGATTGCATCCATTGTGGATTGTAATGACGATTGTTTCCTTGCACCGGAAAATATGATTCAGGCGGTACAGGATTTTTGTAAAAATACAAATCAGCAGGTTCCTAAGACAGTAGGAGAGATTGCAGCGGTGATTTATAACAGTCTTGCAAAGTGTTACGGCGATACCATCAAAGAGATTGAAGCCATTACAGAAAGAGAATACAATACCATTTATGTAGTAGGCGGAGGAGCCAATGCAGGATATTTAAATGAGCTGACGGCAAAATATACAGGAAAACAGGTTTGGGCAGGTCCGACAGAGGCAACTGCAATCGGAAATATTGCAGTGCAGATGTTATATGACGGCGTATTTAAGGATTTGCCGGAAATGAGAACATGTATCAGAAATTCTTTTGATATTCGTCATTATGACAGAACGGGAAGAGAAATAACAGCGTAACAGCCCCGTTATGATTCGGGAAGAAATAAAATCTATAAAAGGAGGACACATCATGACAGTAAAAGAAAGATATGAATCAGCGAAAGAAATTTATGCAAAAATCGGAGTGGATACAGATAAAGTTCTGGAAACACTGAAGACAGTACCGGTTTCTATGCATTGCTGGCAGGGAGACGATGTAAACGGATTTGACAGAGAGGGTGCGCTTTCAGGGGGAATCCAGACAACAGGAAATTATAAGGGAAAAGCAAGAAATGCAGAGGAACTGATGGCTGATATTGATGAAGTTCTGAAGCTGGTTCCGGGAAGAAAAAAAATAAATGTACATGCAAGTTATGCAATTTTTGAGGACGGTGAGTGGGTAGACCGTGATGCTCTGGAGCCAAAATATTTTGAAAAATGGGTAAAGTTTGCAAAAGAAAGAGGTATGGGACTGGATTTCAACCCGACATTCTTCTCACATCCAAAAGCAGAGGACTATACACTGACAAGTCCAGATGAAGAAATCCGCCAGTTCTGGATTAGACATGGGCAGGCTTGTATCAGAATTTCTCAGTATTTTGCAGAAGAAACAGGAATGCCGTGTGTTATGAACATATGGATTCCCGATGGATTCAAAGATATTCCGGCTGACAGATTAGGACCAAGAGTAAGATATAAGGATTCTTTGGATCAGATTTTAAGTATCGATTACGATAAGTCTAAAGTATATGTTTGTGTAGAATCTAAAGTATTTGGTATTGGACTGGAAGCGTATACAGCAGGTTCTGCAGAGTTTACAATGAATTATGTTGCAAATAAAGAGGGAACAATTCCGTTGATGGACAACGGCCATTATCATCCGACAGAGATGGTATCTGATAAAATCTCTTCAATGCTGCTTTTCCATGAAAAAGTGGCTCTTCACGTAACAAGACCAATGCGTTGGGACAGTGACCATGTGGTTTTGTTTGATGATGAGACAAAAGAAATTATGAAAGAAATCGTAAGAAATGATGCTTTAGACCGAGTGTTCATTGCAACAGATTATTTT
>CASERA010000003.1 GCA_949290175.1 uncultured Ruminococcus sp. | reverse complement strand
GAAATAATAAGTAAATAAAAGAATAAATGATAGTTCTTGGTTCGTGTTCCTCGGTTGACATGAATTAAGAACTATTTTTTGTGACAAAAACGGATAAATCTGTTGAGATTAGTACATTATGCACAAAAAATAGAGCATTATATTGTGAAAAACTAATATTTCACATGTTAACCGCTTGACATTTTATGGGAGTGGTATTATATTAGCAATATAATCAAGTGAAACGCGTTCACGATAAGAAAATATAAGGAATGGGGTAGAGATACTTCTTACAATGGGTAGTGTCAAGTGAGTTATGAAAAACTGAGTTAAAAGAAGCTTGTGATATTTCCATTGATAGTATTCAAGGAGAAACTGCCAATCCTGTTTGATAAAAGTTTTGATAACAGGAAGTTCATCCACTTTGAACTTTTGATATTTGGGAGAATGGGAATCATCGAATGCCCACTGTTTGAGAGGGATATATCTGCAGATAAAAATTAAAAGCCAGCAAATCTGTTGATGTTGGTATTGAATAAAAGAAAGTAAGTAGTGTATAATGTCCATGAGCATTGTCTCCTTTGGTTTAGTTGATGTTTGGTCGCGGATATTATACCAGAAAAGGGAGGTCAATGCTCTTTTTATTTGCAACTTCCCATAAAATCAAGGTTTTTAATACAATTAAACAGTAAAAAACAGGTAGTTTTTGACACTACCTTACAATGACAGGAGGAAGACAAATGAAGAAAAAGATTTTGGCTGCAATTCTTACCGCAGCAATGACAATTGGAATGGTTGGATGTGGTTCCACCAGCAGCTCTGATAATGGAAACAATTCCACGTCAAATACCGAAGCATCTTCAAACGAACTGACCGTTTGGTGCTGGGATGCAACCTTTAATATTCCGGCAATGGAAGAGGCAGAAAAGATTTATCAGAAAGACCATCCGGATGTAAACGTAAATGTAGTAGAAACATCCTGGGAGGATATTCAGACCAAGCTTACAACAGCAGCAACCTCTGGACAGACTGATACACTGCCAGACATCATTCTTATGAATGACACTGCATTATTGAATAATGTAAAGAACTATCCGGACTTATTTGCAGATTTATCTGATTCTGGAATCGACTTCTCCAAATTTGCAAGCTATAAAACAGCAATTGGAACGATAGATGGAAAGAATTACAATGTACCATTCGACAGTGGTGTAACCGCATTATTCATTCGTACCGATGTAATCGGCGAAGCTGGTTATTCTATCGATGACTTTACTGATATTACATGGTCCAAATTCATTGAACTTGGTGAAGATGTATTAGCAAAGACTGGAAAACCATTATTAAGCGCACAGGCTGGTGGACCTGACTTACTGATTGCAATGTTAAGAAGTGCAGGCGACAGCATGTTTGACGAAGACGGCAATCCAAATTTTGCAGGAAATGATGTAGTTGCAGAAGCTGTAGAAGATTATGTGACCATGGTTGACAAGGGAATTTTAGTAGAAGTAAATGACTGGGATCAGTATATTGGAACCATCAACAATGGGACTGTAGCAAGCGTAATCAATGGATGCTGGATTACAAGTACCATTCAGGCACAGGAAGATCAGTCCGGTGACTGGGGCGTTACTACAATGCCAAGACTGGACAATGCTCCAAATGCAACCAACTACAGTAACAATGGTGGCGCAGGATGGATGGTTATGAATGATTCACCAAACAAAGACCTTGCTATCGATTTCTTAACGAATACATTTGCAAGCAGCACGGAGCTTTATGATACTATTCTTCCTACTACCGGTGCAGTAACAACCTACCTTCCGGCAGCAGAAAGTGATGCATACTTACAGGAAAATGAATTCTTCGGTGGCGATAAGATTTATGAGAAATTTGCCAATTACGGTGCTGAAGTACCGGCTATCACATTAGGCCAGTATTGGGAGGAAGCAAAATCCGCACTTGGAACAGCGCTTACCCAGATTCAGCAGGGACAGGATATTCAGAAAGTGTTAAAAGAAGCAGATGATACCGTATCCTTTGCAATGAGCGAATAAGTTAGCAGAAGCACTCTGTCTGCATAGCAGTTGCTGTGCAGGCAGAATTTTCAAAAAGAAAGCTGTAAAGTCAATACGAATTGGAGGAAAAACAGTGAAAACGAAGAAAAGAAAGGTTATAGGATGGACATTTGTAATACCGGCATCGATAATGATTGTTATATTCAATTTCGTACCTATGATACAGTCCTTTATTTTATCCTTAAAACGCGGAAGCGGAACGAACATGACTTTTATCGGACTTTCTAATTATAAAAGAATGTTCCAGGATAAAATCTTTAAAATGACATTAAGTAATACTTTTATTTATCTGATCTTGGAAGTAGCAATCATGCTTGTGGTGGCAATGTTCTTAGCATCACTTTTGAATGATAAGAGATTAAAAGGAAAATGGTTTTTCCGTCTTGCAATTTT
>CASERA010000002.1 GCA_949290175.1 uncultured Ruminococcus sp. | reverse complement strand
CGGCGCAGGGAAAGAAGCGCCGTACAGGGGTAATACAAAAGAGCAATATAAGAGCCGGACTTTCAAGTGAAAAAAAGAAAAGCAGGAATCAGGAGGGATAAAATATGCCGATATTGGAAGATGGATATATAGATGCGTCCTGTGTAATTAAGTCGAAGAACAATGATCTTCTGACGATGGGGAAGCTTCATACGATTAAGGAATCTTATATCGATATCAGCAGTACCAGAAATGATTTGCCTGAGATTCCCTACAATGTACCGGTAAAAGTAGAAGTGTATAACTCACAGATTGGGTTCCGGGTTCTGATTGGAAATGTATATATTTCCTCTTCAAAACTGGTTCGTATCATTAATCTGCATGAGGCGGCAGGGTCAGAAAAACGGGAATTTTTCCGCATTAATATTCGTGAAACGGGTTATCTCTACGACAAACAGGCACAGGAGTTTGAAGTAGAACTTGTGGATATTAGTCTGGGAGGACTGATGTTCAAAAGTGAGCGGATATTTGCGGAAAGTGAGGAAGTTACCATACGTATTCCGATTTTGGAAACCACAAATGCTTTTCATTGCATCGTATGCAGGCAAATCAGTACAGATAAGGGATTTGTGGGATATGGATGTGAATTTGCAGAGCTGACCTCACAGCAGGAAGACCAGCTTTATAAATTTATGTTGAAAAAGCAGAATGACCAGTTGAAACGAGTTCATTAGAGGAGAATACAGATGAAGAAAAGAGATAGAAGCGGAACTAGTCCGAACAGGACAAGGCACGTGATGATTTATACCTTTCTCCTGATTCTGTTTCTCCTCTATTTTGCTTCCAGGCAGCAAAGGCTTGCTGTGGAGGGGGAGCAAAGGGCAGAGCAGGAACGTGAAAAAATTAAAATGGAACAGATGCAGCAGAAGCAGGAAGAAGAAACGGTAACTGCAGAAGAAGGGCTGATTTTGGAAAAAGAGGACATGTGGAGCCTGGTGCTGACAAATGAGTCCTATCCGGTCTCCGATGATTTACAGATTTCTCTAAGAGAGGTTGAGGGAACCGAAGAATCTGTAGATGAGAGGATTTATGAGCCTTTGATGAGGATGTTACAGGATATGAGAGAACAGGGGATGTTCCCTGTTGTATGTTCGGGGTATCGGACCAGGGAGAAACAGACAGAGCTATTTCAAGAGCAGGTTCAGATATATATGTCACAGGGATATTTAGAGGAAGAGGCAGAGAATTTAGCAAAACGTGATGTCAGCGTACCTCATGCAGGCGAACACCGTCTGGGTCTTGCCGTGGATATCTATTCTGTAAATTATCCAATACTTGATCAGGGGTTTGCAGATACACCCGAGGGAATATGGCTGGAAGAACATGCAAAAGAATATGGTTTTATACTGAGATACCGGCAGGGAAAAGAGGAAATTACCGGAATCAATTACGAACCGTGGCATTTTCGCTATGTGGGGATAAAAGCAGCAATGTATATGGAAGAGCACAATTTGTGTCTGGAAGAATTCTATCTGGAAGAGGGATTATATGGATAGAATCCAATATGAGAGTTGGATTCTATCAATAGAAAAGGAATAGGTATAATTCATAAAAAAATAAGTATAAATTTGTGCAGAATGACAATGAAGAGTTTATGAATTCGTTCGATAATTATAACAGAGCGTTAAGAGAGGAGATTCTTATACACTCGGTGTCGGACAAGGGCCCGTCCGGCAGAACATAAAATATCAGGGAAAAGGAAGTCCCGTAAGTGAAATTACATGGAGGTAATTAAAAATGAGAATTCAACACAACATTGCAGCATTAAACTCACACCGTCAGTTAGGTGTAAACAACAACAACATCGCTAAGTCTTTGGAAAAACTGTCTTCCGGTTATGGGATCAACCGTGCAGGGGATGACGCAGCAGGTCTGGCTATTTCTGAGAAAATGAGAGCTCAGATTAAAGGTCTGGAAGCAGCTACATCCAATGCACAGGATGCGATCTCTCTCGTACAGACAGCAGAAGGAGGACTTCAGGAAGTACACTCTATGCTGAACCGTATGCAGGAACTGGCGACAAAGTCTTCCAATGGAACTTATACAGATGATGTAGACAGAGAGGCATTGCAGGAGGAGGTTTCAGCATTAATAGATGAAATCAACCGTATTTCTTCAAGCACAAATTTCAATGGTATTAATCTATTAGACGGTACATTGACAAATGAGAATTCAGCTACTATACAGTTTGGCTCATCTCAGTATACTGCGAGTATGGGGAAAGCTTTTGTAGGAACAGTATCACTGCAGGCAGATAAACTGAAAGATACAGGTATTGCTGTAACTGTTGATAAGGCTGGTGCCAGCGTAAAGATTGTTGTAGGTACAAAAACGGGAGGCAGCTATACAACATCGGACATTGAGAATGCTGTAAGAACAGCGGCAGAGAATCTGTTGAATGGCGGTTCTGTTGCTGCAGGAGATGAAGACAAGATAAAATCTTTGTTAAGCTTCAAACTGGAAGGAAATAAAATGGACTTTAATGCCCTAGCTGAGGTAGCAGAGTCAACCAGTGCAAATGCCGCAGCTAATGGGGGAAAAGGTGCTCTTGTACTTCAGATTGGAGATACGAATGAGTCATTTAATAACCTGGCAGTGGGGATTAATAGTATGAACGCCACAGGTCTGGGTATTAATGACGTTGATATCTCTACCCGCGATGGTGCAGCCGCTGCAATTGAGAAAATTAAAACAGCCATCAACACTGTATCAACACAGCGTGGACAGTTAGGCGCTATTCAGAACCGTCTGGAGCATACAATCAATAACTTAGGTGTAACAAATGAAAATATCACAGCCGCTGAGTCTCGTATCCGTGATGTAGATATGGCAAAAGAAATGATGAACTTTACAAAGAATAACGTGCTGTTACAGTCTGCACAGGCGATGCTTGCACAGGCAAATATGCAGCCACAGTCTGTATTACAGTTATTACAGTAATATAAATAAAAAGGGGCGCTGTCCTATAGGTGATTCATCTATGGGGCAGCGCCTCTTTTTTTATGGATTGCAGCAAAATGCATAAAAACAAGGTGTTTTTGGTTAGAAAAAAAGAGTAAAATTATGCAATATGCACATATAATTACAAAAATTATATAAAAATGAATAGTAAAAAAGAGTATTTTAATGTGATTAATATAAAAATTATACAAAAAATACGTGCAAGTCACGTTGAAAAAATGACCATTCACGCAGGAATTTGTTTTAGGAAAGAAAAAGATGCTATGATTATTCCATAAAAGGGGAGTATACAGGAAGGATTAAAAGATGAAACGAATCGAATTTAATGATAATTGGACGTGCAGACATGCTGGAGATACCGGGCGGGGAAAAGCCGTGAATATTCCCCATGATGCGATGCTGGAAGAAAAACGAACGAAGGAAAGCATGGGAGGCATTAATGTAGGTTGGTTTGAGGGATTTGATTATGTCTACGAGAAGGACTTCATGGTTCCTGCAGAGTATGAGAATCAGACAATTATTTTTGAATTTGAAGGGGTATATCGTAATGCAGAAGTGTATCTGAATGGAAGAAAAGCGGGATTCAGACCTTATGGGTACACGAATTTTTACGTGAAAGCAGATGGTTTTCTAAGATATGGAGCTTTGAATCATATCCAGGTAATTGCACATAATGCAGATCAGCCCAACAGTCGATGGTATTCGGGAGCGGGGATTTACCGCCCGGTGATCATGCATGCAGCAGAGAAAGAACACATCTTGCTCAATGGTGTAAAAATCAAAACAATCAGCACCTGCCCGGCAGTGATTGAGATTCAGATAGAAACTTCCTGTGAAGGTAATCTGGAAGTCGAGATATATGAGGGGGCTTCTGTAAAGCCGGAACAAACACCTTGTGTGAAGAACACCGTGCAAACGGATGGGCATGTGGTGTTTCAGACAGAGATTCCAAATGCAAAATTGTGGAATACAGAAACTCCGAATCTGTACACATGCAGAGTAAAATTTAAAAATGATGAAGTAGAGGAAGTATTTGGAGTTCGAAGTATTGAATGGAATACAGAAAAAGGATTTGCCATTAACGGGGAACGAAAGATTATCCGCGGAGCATGTATTCACCATGATAATGGGGTGCTGGGAGCATGTTGTTATCCGGAAGCAGAAGAGCGAAAAATCCGTATTTTGAAAGAGAATGGATACAATGCAGTCCGTTCAGCACACAATCCTTGCTCAAAAGCAATGCTGGATGCATGTGACAGACTGGGAATGCTTGTCATGGATGAGTTTGTGGATGTCTGGTATATCCACAAGACCGAGTATGATTATGTGAATTATTTTATGGACTGGTGGCAGCAGGATTTAAAGGACATGGTGGAGAAAGATTATAATCATCCATGTGTCATCATGTATTCCACAGGGAATGAAGTATCGGAAACAGCTCAGGAGAAAGGGATTCGTCTGACAAAAGAAATGACAGAATATCTCCATAGTCTGGATAATACAAGACCGGTTACCTGTGGGATTAATATTTTCTTTAACTTTTTAAGCTCCATTGGTTTTGGTGTATACAGTGATAAAAAGGCTAAAAAAGAAGTACAGCAGGCAGGAGCAAAAAAGAAGAAAAAAGCGGTAGGAAGTGAATTTTTCAACAATCTGGCGGGAATTTTGGGAAGCCGGACAATGAAAATTGGTGCAACGCTTCATGGCTGTGATGTGAAGACAAGGGACGCATTTGCCAATATGGATATTGCCGGATACAATTACGGAATTTACCGATATAAGCATGATTTAAAGAAGTATCCAAATCGTCTGATTCTGGGAAGTGAAACATTTTGCTCAGATGCATATGACTTCTGGGAAATGGCAAAGAAAAATCCAAGAATTATTGGAGATTTTGTTTGGGCAGGCATGGATTACATGGGAGAAGTGGGTGTCGGTGCATGGGAGTACAGTGATTATGCACCAGATTTCTCTCATGGAGTGGGATGGATAACAGCGGGAAGCGGAAGAATTGATTTGACGGGAAAACCATTGGCAGAAGCTTCTTATACTAAGATTGCATTTGAATTGATGGATAAACCGGTAATTGCAGTCCGCCCGGTGAATCATACCGGAGAAAAGCATTCCCCTTCCGCATGGAAAATGACCAATGCCATAGAGTCGTGGTCCTGGAATGGATGTGAGGGCAAAAAAGCACAAGTAGAAGTGTATGCACGGGCAGCGAGAGTTGATTTGATAATAAACGGGAAAGCTGTGGGAAGCAGAAAGCTGAAAAGTTGTTGTAATACGATGTTTGATGTAACTTATCAGCCGGGAACAATTGAAACCATCGCATATGATGAACAAGACAGAGAAACAGGACGCTCTGTACTTTATACAGCAGGGAAGGAAACACAGCTGAGAGCATTACCGGAGACAAAGAAAGCGGAAGAAGGAAAGCTTTGTTTTGTACGTCTTCAGTATACGGACAGCACGGGAATTGTAAAGCCGCTGGAGCGTGGCATTCTGGAAGTAAAGGTTGAGAATGGAGAGCTTGTCGGGCTTGGAAATGGATGTCCGTTTAATCAGATAGGATATCTGGAGAATAGAACAGATACCTATTATGGAGAAGCGCTGGCAGTTATCAGAGCCGGAGGCGATAAACCGATGGTATTGAAGGTTTCCGATGGAACGCGTGAGTGTATGTTGAAGATAGAAATAGAAAGAGGGAGAAGAACATGCTGAAAATAAGCAGATTGACGGTGGAAAATCTGATTGAAGAATGTGTTACAGACAACCGGCATCCAAGATTTTCATATTATTTGGAGAGTGATAAACAAGATGTAACACTGGAAAGTGCAGTGCTTTCTTTGGGAGACTGGGAGGTACAAACGACGTCTCAGATTGCAGTTCCATATGAGGGACCTGAGTTGGAGCCGTTTACGAAGTATACAGCAACAGTGAAAGTTACGGACAATACAGGAGAATCTGCTTCTGCCAGTGTGGAGTTTGAAACGGGACGTCTTGGGAAGGCATGGGAAGGACGTTGGATTACTGATGGAAATTATCATTTTACAGAGTCTGGAATTTCTCCAAAAACCATGACATTTCGTAAGAATATAAATTGTTCAAAGGAAGTAAAAAGTGCAAGGTTGTATGCAACTGCATTGGGTATTTATGAGCTGATGTTAAATGGAGAAAAAGTAGGAAAGGATTATTTTGCTCCGGGCTTTACTTCTTATAAAAATCAGCTTCAGTATCAGACCTATGATGTTACCAGCCAGTTGAAAGATACGAATGAATTGACAGCAGTAGTAGGCGGCGGCTGGGCAGTCGGCTCTTTTACCTATAAGAGACGAAACAGAGTCTACGCCAAGAGACAGGCATTCCTTTGCGAGCTGCGTATTCTTTACACGGATGGAACGGAAGAAGTCATTGGGACAGATGAATCCTGGCAGGTAACGGAAGAGGGGAATTTTAAAGATACAGAATTTTACAATGGTGAAATCTATGATGCCACAATTGATTTGAATACAGTTTCATGGAGAAATGCAAGTTTTGAAACAGTAAAAATTCATCCCGAGATTTTAGCACAATATGGTTCACCGGTACGGGCTCATGAGGTATTTCATCCTATTTCCAGTTTCCATGCAAAAAGCGGAATGATTATTTATGACTTTGGGCAGAATTTTGCAGGTGTAATTTCAGCAAAAATCAAAGGGAAGAACGGGCAGAGGATTTCTTTCAGACATGCAGAAATCCTGATGGACGGTGAGCTTTATACTGAACCTCTTCGAACAGCAAGACAGGAGGCGGTGTATTACTGTAAGGAAGGAGAGCAGGAATATTCACCCCGCATGACTTATATGGGATTCCGGTATGTGGGAGTTACCGGAATTGAAGAGGCAGACTTAGAGATTTCGGCAGTTGCTCTGTATTCGGCAGTAGAAGACAATGGAGAGTTCTCCTGTTCAAATGACATGATTAACAAATTGCAGGAAAACATACGCTGGGGAGCAAAGTCAAATTTTGTAGATATTCCAACGGATTGTCCGCAGAGAGATGAACGTATGGGATGGACAGGAGACATTGCTTTGTTTGCACCGACTGCGGCATATAATTTTAACATCAGCAGGTTTCTGGAAAAGTGGTTGAAAGATGTAAAATCCGAGCAGAATAAGGGTGGCGGAATTCCGGTAACAGTCCCGCTGGTTCGAGTTCCGCTTCAATGGGAGATCATGATTCCGATGGCGGTAGACCACTGGGGAGATGTCTGTATTCTGGCACCGTGGGCAGAGTACCGTACAAGAGGAGATAAGGGACTTTTACAGAAGATGTATCCAACCATGAAACGGTATATCAAAGCATGTAAATTCTGGGCAGGGCTGTTTTCAGTTGGAAAACATCGCAGAATCTGGAAACTTCTGCACCATTACGGAGACTGGTGTGCTCCGGGAGTCAGTATGTGGGGCTGGATGGGCAGAGGAAAATGGACAGCAACTGCATGTATGGCATATTCCAGCTCAATTCTTTCACAGATTGCAGAAATTCTCGGAGAAAAAGAAGATGCGGCTTATTATAAGAAATTAAGTCAGGAAACATCAAAAGCATATAGAGAAATTCTGATGGAGAAAGATTGTACTGTAAAAAATGAGTTCCAGACAGCCTATGTTCTGCCACTGTATTACCAAATGCTCTCCGAAGAAGACAGGAAGAAGACAGCAGCAAATCTGGTGCGCTTAATCCGGGATAATGACTACCATATTGCAACCGGATTTCCGGGAACTCCGTATGTATTGTTTGCTCTGGCAGATAATGGGTACGAGGAAGATGCCTTTAAAATGCTTTTGACAGATACATGTCCATCCTGGCTGTATGAGGTGAAAGTAGGCGGAACGACTATTTGGGAAAGATGGGATGCCCTTCGTGAGGATGGAACCTGTAACACAGGAAAAGATGATGGAACCGGCGGAATGGTTTCCTTTAACCATTATGCAAGCGGGGCAGTAGGAGATTTTCTGTATCGGAGGATTGCGGGAATTGAACCGTTGGAAGGCGGATATAAAAAATTCCGCATTCAGCCTTTGATGGGAGGCGGTCTCACCTGGGCAAAAGGAAGCGTAGGAACTGCTTATGGAAAGGTATCCAGTGAGTGGAGATGTGAAGACGGAAAATTCTTTATCCGTATAGAGGTGCCGGTGGGAACAAGTTGTCAGCTTGTGATGCCGGATGGCTTAATGAAAACACTGGGAAGTGGAAAGTATTCCTTTGAACAGAAGATATAAAGAAAGGAACAGTCTAAATGGAAAAGAGTAAATTTTTTAACAGTCCGCTGCTGCGGACGAAAATCACTTCGGCAAATGTAAAGCCAAAGGAAATGCTGCTGGGTTACTTTATTGGACCATTCCTTGCGTTCATTTCCAATGCAATCTTTGGCTCTTATTTGAACCGGTACTACTCTGATGTTCTGGGGTGGACGGATACGAGCAGATTTGGAGTATTTTCGGCGTTACTTCCGATGGTTTCTGTTATCTTTGTCGTGCTGGGAAATCTGATTGTAGGACGTTTGATCGATAACACCAGAACCCCTCAGGGAAAGGCAAGACCGTATATGCTGATATCAGCGCCACTTGTAACAATTGCAATTGCACTATTGTTTCTGACACCGGAAAACGGCAGTCCGATGTTACAGATGGTTTGGATTGCGGTGTCTTATAACTTGTATTATGCAATTGCATACCCGTTTTTTTATACGGCACACAGTTCGATGGTCGCACTGTCAACGAGAAACTCAAATCACAGAGGTATGCTGGCGACTTTTTCCAATGCATCCGGCGTAGCTGCGGTGGGAATTGGAGCAAGCATTCTTGTACCAATGCTGCTTCAGAGTTTTCTGTTTGTAGAAAAGGATGGAGTAATTGATGCAAAAGCAAGTTACAGTCATTGGAGAATGGTGATGATTGTACTCTGTGTTGTAACATTCTTTGCAATCCTGCTGGAATATTATTTCACGAGAGAACGTGTAACAGAGGAAAATATGAAGCTGGCAATCAAGGAGGAGAAACTTCCAATGATGCAGCAGCTGAAAGCATGTGTATCCAGCAGTTACTGGTGGATTATCATTCTATATTTCCTGCTTTTCCAATTTGGAGGTCTCGTAAAGAGTGGTTCCATGAGCTACTATTCACGCTGGATGTTTGACGGAATTACTAATGAAGCATCTGCGGGGACTGCGATGGGTACTTTAGGACTGATAGGAGGGCTTCCAACAGCAATTGGAATGGTACTTGCATGGCCGATTGCAAATAAACTGGGAAAACAAAGAGCGGTTACGATTGGTCTTGTGATTTCTGTAATCGGGGGGCTGGTAAGCTTTATAAATATTCATAATTTTACCATTGTATGTATTGGTGTGATTTTAAAGGGAATCGGTTCGATTCCGGCAATGTATGTGACACTGGCACTGTTATCGGATGTACTGGATCATCTGGAGGCAAAAAATGGCTTCCGAAGTGACGGGTTTACGATGTCGGTTTATGGAGCAATTATGGTTGGTATGACCGGACTTGGAAATGGGCTGATTAATGCACTGCTGACTGGTGCAGGATACGATGCTTCTGCAGCAGTTCAGAATTCAGAAGTTCAGACAATGCTGGCGTTTTGTTATCTAGGGGCAGAGCTAATCTGTTATGCAGTGATCGCAGTTTTGATGTGTTTCCTGAAAGTGGAAAAACATATCGAAGAAGACCAGAAGACAATTCTGGAGCACCAGAAGGCAGCCGTAATTGCATCAGGCAGGGAATGGATTGAACCAGCAGAGCGTTTGCGTATGGAGCAGGAAGAAGCGGAACGCGAGGCGGAAGAGGCACGTAAAGAGGAGCTGAAAGCCTATTGTCAAAAGAAAGGTTTAAGTTACGAGGCAGAAGAAGCGAAATATCAGCAGAAGCTGGCAGCCAGAAGAGCGAAGGCAGAGGCAAAAAAGAAAAAATAAAAAATCTGGGATTAGACAAATCTGGGATGAACAAGATTTTGAGATGAAGATAACTTAACACAGAGAATGGGGGTAAGTACTTCATCTGTGTATGTTATAAACTTTCAATGTGAAGCGTGAGGAGGATATTATGGAGGACAACAAAAAAATTAAAAAGTCAAAACGGCGCATTTGGCGTGGTTTGACAACAACCACAGCATCATTTTTGGCACTTTCATTATCTGCGGGAGTTGTAGTTGATGGATTTCGTACAGATATTGATAAGTTCTTGGGTACACAAAGCACAAAGCTTGTAACGGAAAATGCGAGCGAAGCTGACTACACATTTAAGTCAGATTATAAAAACACAACAGAGCTTTTAGATGCAATTGAAGATTTGGGAGAACGTATGAATGAGGAAGGCTCTGTACTGTTGAAAAACAATGGTGCGCTTCCGCTTTCTGAAGATGAGACAAAGAAAATCTCTCTTCTTGGATTTAGCAGTTATTATCCGGTACAGGGTGGTGACTTTGGAAGCTCCTTATCAGTGAATGAAGGAACAGATGCAGATACAGTCGATATGGTACAGGCATTTGAGGCAAAAGAATTTGGATTGAATCCAACTTTGAAATCTATGTATGAGGGACTCAAAGAAGAATTTAAATCTGAAGTAGTTCTGCCATGGGGAGTTACTACTTATTACCGTGCAACAGCACCTTCTACAACAGGAACCTTTACCAGTCTGGAGCCGACACAGGAGACGCTGGATAGTGCAGAACCGGAGTGGAGAGATAGTTTAAATGACTATAATGTCATGGTTATAACAATTGCCCGTGCAGCAGGAGAAAATGCAAACTATATGCCGGGTGAAGAAGGCGTGAATCCGGATCAGGATCTCAATCAGGCAGACCCGCTGGGACTTTCTGATACAGAGAGAGCAACGATTAATGCGGCAGTAGAGGCAAAAGAGAAAAATAACGGAAAAGTAATTGTACTGCTTAACAATGCCAGTGCAATGGAAATTGATGAAATTAAAAATAACGACGGTGTAGATGCGATTCTTGAAATCGGACTTCCGGGAGGATATGGATTCTATGGTGTAGCAGATATACTGAGTGGGGCGGCCAATCCATCCGGACATCTGGCAGATACATATGCAGTAGATAATTCTATTTCTCCTGCAGCACAGAACTACGGAAATTATGAATGGACAAACGCAGATTCTGCATACAGTATTAACTCAGAACTGGTAGAAGCAGAAGGTATTTATACGGGATATAAATATTATGAGACAAGATATGCAGACTGCGTATTAGGTCAGGGAAATGCATCTGATGTAATTGGAAGTACATCGGGAGCATGGAATTATGAGAATGAGGTTTCTTATCCATTTGGATTTGGTCTTTCTTATACAACATTTTCTCAGACATTAGACAGTCTGGATGTAGATCTGGAAGAGAAAACAGTAACTGCGGAAGTTACAGTGACAAACACAGGAGATGTAGCTGGAAAAGATGTTGTTCAGCTTTACGTTTCCCTTCCATACACAGAGTATGATAAGGCAAATCAGGTAGAGAAAGCAGCAATTCAGTTATTGGATTATGAAAAAACAGAAGTACTTGAGCCGGGTGAATCTGTGAAAATCACAGTAACCGCAGATGCACAGGATATGGCAAGCTGGGACAGCACATGTGACAATGCTGCCGGAACAAAAGGAAACTACATTTTAGATAATGGAGACTATTATTTTACAGTAGGAAATGGTTCTCACGAAGCAGTAAATAATGTACTTGCTGCGCAGGGCATGACAACAGCAGATGGACTGACAAGTGGCGGAAATGCCGAAAATGTAAAAACATGGACATTGGATACATTTGATTCTACAACATTTGCTTATACAGAAAATGGAACTCCGGTAGAAAATCAGCTGGAGGATGCAGACTTAAATTACTATATGCCGGGTTCAGTTACATATCTTTCCAGAAGTGACTGGAAAGGTACATGGCCAAAAACATACAAGGATATGACTGCAACAGAAGAAATGATTGAAGTTATGCAGAATGACCTTGTGGAAATTACAGAACAAGGGGATCCGGATTCGGTGACATTTGGAGCAGATAACGGACTGACACTGGCAGAATTAAAAGGTACCAGTCTGGATGATGAAAGATGGGCAGATTTAATGGATCAGATTACATTGGAAGAAGCAATGATCCGTGTAGGTTTCGGCGGTACAAGTACAAAACCGATTGAGTCTATCAGCTCTCCGGAAGCAGTACAGAATGATGGTCCAAATGGAATTAACTCTTATACTTTAGGACAGTATGCAAATACAGATACAAGTTCTCCGGACCCATGCGCAGTAGATGCAGATGACAAGAACTTAAACTACAAATTCGGAACAATGAGTAATGAGACAGTAATTGCTCAGACATTCAGCAAAGAACTGGCAGCAGAATACGGTACAGTGATCGGAAACTACTCCCTGTGGTCAAATCTGCCGATTTTCTGGGGTGCAGGAACAAATTTACATCGTGTACCTTATAATGCAAGAAATCACGAGTATTATTCAGAGGATCCAATCCTGACAGCATATCAGGCAGCATCTTATGTTGCAGCGGGAAAAGAATACGGATGTATTATTGCACCAAAGCATTTTGCGTTTAATGATACAGAAATTAACCGTTCCGGTATTGCTGTATTTATGAACGAGCAGAAAGCACGTGAGAATGAGCTGCGCGGTACACAGGCAAGTGTAGAAGATGCAGAAACACTGGGAATGATGACAACATTTAACCGTGTAGGATGTACAGCAGGAAATGCACATCATGGACTTTTGATAAATATTCTGCGTGGAGAATGGGGATTCCAGGGTCTGATGTCAGAGGACTTTATCCAGGATGCAAATTATAGTGTATTGAAAGAAGCAGTAAACAGTGGTGTAACGATGACATGTAATACCGGAGACAGTACAATGGAAGCTGTAAGTGGAAAATGGGAATACTGGACAGTAGAAAATGTAAGTAAAGATGCATCGATGATGCAGGCACTGAAGAACTGTATGATGTGGCAGAATTATGCATTGGCAAATTCCAATGCAATGGATGGATTAAATGAAACATCTCAGATTAAGGATGTCAGAACATGGTATGACAATGCACTTACTGCAGCTTCGGTTGCATTTGCTCTTCTGACAATTGCAGGAGCTGTAATGTATGTCAAAGATGCAAAAAGACGCAAAACAAATTAGGGGGTAACACTATGGACTTTATAAAGAAACAGTCAGCAGGTTTTTATTTAACAGTTTTCGCAATCCTCCTGGGAGCGGCGGGAATCATTGCTTATTTCGTCAACTGTAATACAGACTATTTTTCGAATTTAGGTGTAAATGCAGTGCTTGTAGTATGTGTCATTCTTGCACTGATTTTAGAAGTGATTTATATTATCGGTTCAGAAAGAGATTCATCTAAACTGTATTTAGATGTTCTTCCGGTAGCAGCAGGAGTTCTTTTAATGGTAGGCTTTGTTATTTTTGTAAGTCTCAGAGTAAATAGTATTGCAACGATTTTATCATTTGAAAGAAATGCACAGACAATGTCAGACCTTTCCAGTGCAATTGTTGGAATGGTATGCTGTCTGCTGGCAGTAATATTTACTGTAATCTCTTCGTACTGTAATATCGTAAGAGAAAAATAAACATGATGTATATTGTATATGGAGTTGATGTGCCGGATAGCTGAAAGTTATCTGGTGCACAGCTCCATTTTTGGCGTTCTTAATATAGATAAAATCAGATAAAAAGAATAGAGCAGCAGGATTGTGAGGAATGACAATTGTTGTTATACTTGAAAGATGAACAAGGGCAAATGGGAAGAATCCAGGAGGTTGAGGAGTATGATCCGGATTGCGTTGGTAGAAGATGATGCGAACTATGTATCGGAACTGACAGAATATCTGAAACGCTATGAAAAAGAAAGCAAAGAAAAGGTGGATATAACGATATTTTCAGATGGGGAGGATATTGTTACAGATTATACAGGAAAATTTGATATTATCCTGATGGATGTAGAAATGGAATTTATGGATGGTATGACTGCGGCAGCGAAAATACGGGAAATGGATACCGAAGTTGTGATTATATTTATTACAAATATGCCCCAGTATGCAATTCAAGGATACAAAGTAGATGCACTTGATTATGTGCTGAAGCCTGTTTCTTATTTTGCATTTTCTCAGAGGATTGAACGTGCATTATCCAGACTGAAAAAGAGAGAAAACAAATTTATTACGGTTGTGGTCCGGGGTGGAATTATAAAACTAGATGTTTCTTCTATCTATTATGTGGAGGTACAGGATCATGATTTGATTTACCATACAACAGGCGGGAACTATGTCACGAAGGGTTCTATGAAAGAGGCAGAAGAACTTCTGGATCAGAATAAGTTCTTTCGCTGCAACAGATGTTATTTGATTAATTTGGAATATGTTGAAAATTTTCGGGGAAGTGATGTGCAGGTGTATTCAGACATGGTGCAGGTCAGCCGTTCTAAAAAGAAAGCGTTGATGGACGCACTGAATAATTACATGAATGGGGTGGGAAAATGAGAGTTCTGGAGGCAGTAAATACTCCCGGATATTACTATTCAATTGCGTATTGGCTGGCGGCATTTATTATAGTATGTACGAATCAAAGGAAAATTGAGGGAAAAAGAAAGTATCTGATCCATGTAGTCTGCCTGACTGCACTTGTCAGTTTTATGGGATTGACGGACGGAGTGCGTCAGTGGTTATTTATACCATGCATGATAATCGTTATTTCGATGCTGCTGGTTTATATCTATTTATGCTGTAATTTTTCGTTATGCAAGTCAGGATATTATTGTGCAAGAACCTTTATTTGCGGTGAATTTGCCGCATCTCTGGCATGGCAGCTTTACTATTATTTTGCGAGAAATTTTGCTATGAGCAGAATACAGATTGCGGAATGGGGAATTATGATTGCTGTCTACGGGATTATATTTGGACTTATGTATTACCTAGAGAAATATCTCCAGAAAGATTTTCAGGAATTTCATATTAATCGAAGAGAGCTGATTACAGTAATTATGATTGCAGCGGCAGTATTTGCAGTGAGCAACATGAGTTACGTGAGTAAGAGCGGACCATTCAGCAGCCGGTTTGCGGCAGAAATTTTTATTATCCGTACTCTGGTTGATTTAAGTGGAATGGTGGTATTATATGCATATCATATTCAAGTGCGGGAATTGCAGATGAAATTTGAAGTAGACACACTTCAGAATATCCTTCAGATGCAGTATAAGAATTATCAAATTTCTCAGGAAAGTATTGATATTGTAAATCAGAAATATCATGATTTGAAACATCAGATTTCGTTATTGAAGTCGGAAGTGGGAAATGCAGGAGCATCCGAATATCTGGAGCAAATGGAGCGGGAAATTAAGATTTACGAGGCACAGAATAAGACGGGAAACAAGGTGCTGGATGCGGTGCTGACCAGTAAAAGCCTATATTGTCAGAATAGAAAGATTGGCCTGACTTGTGTGGCAGATGGAACCGCACTGTCCTTTATGGATGATATGGATGTCAGTGCGTTGTTTGGAAATGTGCTGGATAATGCTATAGAGAGTGTGGAGAAGCTAAAAGATGCTGAGAAACGTCTGATTCATCTTTCTGTTGCAAAACAAAAAGGATTTCTGAGAATACGTGTGGAAAACTATTGTGAAGAAAAGTTAAAATTTGAAAATGGACTTCCGGTAACGACGAAGAAGGATAAGCGATTTCATGGTTATGGAATCAAAAGTATACAAAGTACGGCAAAAAAATATGGCGGTTCTGTAACTGTTGCATTGGAAAAAAACTGGTTTGAGCTGAGGATACTGATACCTGTTCAGGGATAGGAAAATTCTGGAAGAAAGAGTTTGCAGTATAGGACAATACGAGATACAATAGTAAATAGAGATGCAAAAAAAGGATATTCATTTCAGATGAAATGAAGAGGAATGTCAGATAGGAGAACAGAATATGGGTATGGAAAAAACAGTATTTGGAACCACAAAGAATGGGGAAGAAGTATCTCTTTATGTGCTGCGTAACTGTCACGGAATGAAAGTGAAAGTCAGCAGTCTTGGGGCAGCGGTTGTATCTGTTGAAATGAGAGATTTTTCCGGAGAGAGAAGAGATGTTGTTCTTGGATACGATAAGGTATCGGATTATGAAGCAAACGGCTCTTTTTTCGGTGTAGTGGTGGGGAGAAACGCAAACCGTATTGAGAATGCACAGTTTGAACTGGAGGGGAAGACATATCATATTCCTCAAAATGAAGGGAAAAATAACCTTCACAGCGGACCGGATAGTTATGCATTCCGCTTATGGGAGTGTGTGAGAGAATCAGAGGACAGTGTTTCCTTTCATTTGAACAGTCCGGATGGGGATCAGGGATATCCGGGAAATCTGTCTATGACAGTTACATATACTCTGACAAATGAAAATGAATTGAAAATTCATTATGAAGGAGAGGCAGACCAGACAACCATTGTAAATATGACAAATCATACATATTTTAATCTGAATGGACATAACTGCGGAAGTGTGAGACGTCACTGGGTGCGTTTGATGGCATCTGGTTTTACACCGGTAAAAGACGAAGGTGCTATTCCAACGGGAGAAGTTCTAAACGTAGAAGGAACACCAATGGATTTTACCAAAGGAAAGATAATCGGGGAAGAACTTGGGGCAGATTACACTCAGCTTCATTTGGTGAAGGGGTATGACCATAACTTTGTGATTGACGGCTGGGATGGAACACTTCGGAAAATTGCAGAAGCGGAAGGTGAGCAGTCAGGAATTACGATGAAAGTATACTCTGACCTTCCCGGAGTTCAGTTCTATACGGGAAATTCACTGGAAGGGGTAAAAGGAAAGAACGGTATGACTTACCGTGATAATTCGGGTTTTTGTCTGGAAACACAATATTACCCAAATGCAGTGAATGAAAAGGAGTTTCCGTCACCTGTCTTGAAAAAGGGAGAAAAGTATAATACAACAACGGTGTATCAGTTTGGGGTGAGATAATATAATCTGTGTATAAAATAGTGCTGGTTCAAAAGCAGAGGGATTAGAATGATTAAAGTACTAATTGTAGACGATGAGTATATCATGCGCCAGGGACTGAAGTATATGATTGATTGGGAGCATGAGGGGTATCAGATTGTTGGGGAAGCGTCAAATGGGAAAGAGGCATTAGATTTGGCAGAAGAATTGAAGCCTCATATTATTATTTGTGATATCGTAATGCCCCTGTTAGATGGAGTGGATTTTGCAGAAATTATTCATAAGATGTATCCTCAGATTCAGACGATTATTTTAAGTGGATATGATAACTTTGAATATGTAAAACAGACGTTGATGAGTGGAGTATCCGATTATATTTTAAAACCTGCTTTAAATCAGGAAACATTACGAAAGGTATTGAGGAAAACAGCAGAGCGGATTCCCGGATATACATTTCATGAAGATACGGGCAGAGTCAGCTATGAACGAATGATAGAGAGATACTTACTGGGGCATGATCAAGAGTTAAATACCGCAGAACTGGGAAAATATTTTACAAATAAATACTATCATATCTACGCGGTGAATATAAAAAAAGAGAGTAATCAGGGAAAAGACTTGTCCAATATCATATATAAAAAAATCGAAAGAGAGTTACTGAATGTTAAGGACATGCAAAAGCTGATGGTAACACTCAGAGAGGTAGTTGTTTGTGTTATTTTCTGTCATGAGTTTAATCAAAATCAAAGAGTCATAAAAGCAGCGGAAGAACTCAGTGATAAAGAGGTAATCCATGCAAAAGAGGGGACAAACGTATTGTCTGAATATGAAGAAGACTATTGTGCAGGGATGCCGGTGGTAACAGAACATCAATATGGAAAGGGAATGTCGTATTATATTGCATCAGAGACAGATATATATTTTTTAAGAATGTTTTATCAGGATATTTTTAAACGGATGAATCTTATAAATCCATTGGGAATTTGCCTTCCCTATGGTGTAACAGTGACAGAACGCAAGGGGAAAGACAGACTTGTATTTATTATGAATTTTAATGCGAATCCGGTTATGCTGGAGGGGATTGGAGAATGGGTGGACACCGACACAGGAATCACATACGAAAATAAATTGGAAATGGAAGGTTTTTCATGTAAAGTAGTAATTCCTGCAAGGTGTTAGAAAATCACAGTTGTAAATATTAATTTCAGGTTCGTTTTTGATTACAGATTTTTCATAATATTTTGAATCACAGTTTCCTGAAGCTTTCCTTCCGGTGCATGCTCAGCCTTATAATCGGCATATCTGGCTGCCACATATAAATAATCAGCTAGTCTGTTGATATACTGTGTTGCTTTACTGTCCGCGCCGTAATTCTGCGAAACTTTACGGAAACGGCGTTCAGAACGTCTTGTGACGGCTCTTGCTAAATCAAGCCGAGCAGATAATTCACATCCACCGTATAGTACAAAGTCTTTTACTCTTGGGAAAGCAGATTCCAGGCTGTCAATTTCCCCTTCAAGTGCAAGGGTTTCTTCCTGCTTAAAACGGTAATCCAGGTTGCGGGGATCTGCAATCCCCGCCATAATCTGCATCAGATTTCTCTGGATATGTGACAGACGTTCTTTTAAGTCAGAGTCTGCCAGAACTTTTGCAAGTCCAATGCAGCTGCTCAGTTCGTCAATTGTTCCAAGAAGTTCAATTCTGTCATCGGATTTGGAAACACTGATTCCGTTCATAAGAGATGTATTTCCGGTATCTCCGGTCTTCGTATATACTTTCATTTAAAATTCTCCTTCTAAAACATGCATGGATTATTTAAAAGGCTGCTTTTTAATTGCTCTTGCACTGTTTGCACCCAGATTCCGGCACTGGTCCTTTGTAGGCGTCAGATAAGCTTCGATGTTGCGGCCTTTTTCCAGTCCCCGCATTTTCAGACAGACTGCGGTGCCAAAGATGCCGACTCCGGAACCCAGCATAGAATCACGAGCTGCTTTGTAAGCCAGTTTTTCCATGCATTCATCAGGAAATTCGACAATAGTATAAAATACGCCTTCTTCCTCAATACCGGCACAGACTTCTTGTACAATCGAAGGTTCTGCTTCATGTGTATAAATAAAAATTGAAGGTTTTTTAATAATCATCGCTGTTCTCCTAAATAAGACAGTACCAGTCCGGTAGCTACGGCATTTCTTGGACCTTCAGAACCACGGATGTTTCCACGTCCGCAGACAATTCTGTATTCGGCAAATTCTTCCATCAGCATTTCCGGAATTTCAAAATCTTCAGCCGAACCTCCTACCAGAACTACATTCGATATATTTTTTAAATCATGATTTGGTGCAACCTTTTTCAGTGCACGAAAAGCGTTTGTCACAAAAACTTTTCGTTTTGCATCCCGGCGGACTTGTGCAATCTTTTCCATAGGAATATCCTGCTCCATACGAATCAGTCCGTCTTCAGCAAGCAAAACAACTCTTCCGTAGAAACGGGAGTTGATAGAATTATTGACAAAGGTCATTTGTCCGTTTTCCATCCGCATATGGAAGAGGCTTTCCACTTTCGCAAGAGGATACTTTTTAATCTGCTCAGCCATATGGCGGTCGCCAAGTCCTAATTCAGTTTCAATCAGCATGGAAACCAGCTCTCCGGCACCCGCCTGATGAGTCAGGGTAACTTGTCCATCTTTGGAAATAACGGCGGCATCTGTAGAACCGCCGCCCATATCCAGGATTGCTAACGGAAGCTGAGTTCCTGGAGTAGTCAATGCACCCAGGCCTGCCATTACTGCTTCGACTCCGGCAACTGTAACGGGGACATCAAGCTCGGTGGTCAGCTGTTTTGCGATTTTCTGCATTGGGAGCTGCTGTGTTTTTACCATAGCCGCAATTCCGACGGCTTTTTCCAGACAGGTTTCCCCTGCGAGGGCTCCGGAAATTAAAACCGGCGCCATGGTATCTACAGCAAGGATATCTGTGATATGGATATCGGTTTGTGAGATATCATCCAGCTCACCCATACCTTTTTTGATACGTGTGAGCATATTTCCGACATTTGTATCAGGCTGACCGCTGATATCATGGATATCTCCTGCATCAGCAACAGCCTGCATAATCTTTTGAGCGCCCTCATCCAAATTAATCGAAGAGGTGTTTTCAGCATCAAAATAGATTTCACCGGCAGGAAGCACATTTTCGCGGATATTGCCTCCCGGTGTTTTTAACACAACTGCGCTTCGTTTTCCGATTAAGCTTTTTGCAATTGGAGTGATTGTGCGGGTCTGCTCTGCATCCAGATTCAGAAGTGTTGCAATCCCATAAGGATTGGAAAGCATGCGGATAGTCTGTCCGGGAAGTGCGACCTCAATTGCCGCAGGGACTCCATCCGGCAGTTTATCGATTCTTGCCACTTCATCAATAATCGGAATTTTCTTCTTCAAGCGGTTCTCTACAAGAACTGCCTCGTCTGCCTGAAGAATGGCTCCGGTAATTTCCAGATGCTCCATTGCCGTATTCAGCTTTTTTGCAATTTCCTCATAAGAATGCTCTTTGGATACAGCGACAATATATGGTCTGCCGGGTTCTGCTAAGGATAATTTTTCAAATGTTACAATTGTGCCCACGGCCTGTCCGGCTCCGGCAGGGGTAGACGGATTGTGACCAATCATGGAAGAATCCGTTATAATGGTTTCTGTCAGAGTTTCCATGGCAGTATCCCCAATCACGGGAGCAGCTTCATTTAAGCGGATTAAGGAAAGGTCTTCAATTCCACAGCCTATTTTACCCATTGCCAATTTCAAAGCCGATTTGATTCCATGAGTATTTGCAAGTGTACCCTTTGTTCCGGTTGTAGGGCAGGAAGCACTGCTTAGGAAATGGATTTCATTTCCAGGAGTGGCTTCTCCGATACAGACCTCAGTTGTAGAATTTCCAATATCTACACCAGCAATATAAGTCAAAGCAAAATCCCTCTCTTCTCATAAATCTCGGCAGCCTCCATAACGAGACGTGCACAGTTTTTTGCATTGTATTTTTCCAGAAGTTCCTGTGCCATCATAACCAGCTCTAACTTTGTAGAGCGGTTTGGTCTGAGCTTATCATACATTTTTAAAATTACATCGTCGGGAACATCCACCAGTTCTGCAGCACGTTCAAAATTCTTTTGCATTGGATCATTGCCTGTTTCTTTGGCAACCTGTCCTTGTGCGCGCAGCATGTCTTTGGAAATCTTAATATCATCCGGTGCAATGTGGTTTTTCATAACTTCATCCAGAGTGATTTCTTCTAGTTTTTTTCCTGTCTTGGATGCAATCCGTTCTTTTTCGTGTTCACCTAATGGGTACTGCATTTATTTTCCCTCCCATTCAATAATTCCAACTTCCGGATCAAGCTGCTCTGTTTCAGCAATATGCATCAAAGCTGCTTTTACCTGATACTTTGGCCTGGACATCGGGTCATTTGTACAGGGAATCGGAACAACCTGCTCACCTTTTACATATTTTGCAGCGTTCTGTCCGATTTTACGGTAAGTTTCCAAATCCATAAGAGGTGCCTGTGGGAACAGCTCGAGGTTGGAGAGCGGATACAGGTCTTTTTGGTGGATAACCGTGGTTCCCTTGGACTGAATGCCAATGCCGATTCCGGAACCTGACAGTTTGGCAGCTTCCAGAGCCATGAAACAGACATCGGAAGTGTCCAGGATTTTGACAACCCTTGGCACCATACCTTCTTCTTCAATTCCGGCCTTTACATTTTTTAAAACTTCATCCAGAGGAATGTTGCAAATTGTCCTTTTGATTTCTTTCTGGAAAGCAGCTCCGACACCAATTACGACTTCTTTTGGGTCAGTTCCTTTGCGGGCTTTCGGATAATCGGCATAAGAAGTTCTTGTTTCATTGATTCGGTCGCGGCCAATCATAGAAGGAGCCTCCAAAGAAGGTGCAGCAGCCGTATAGTTTTCAGCCTGTCCCATTTCCATAAGGACGGCATTGGTAATTTGTTTAATTAAATCTTCACTGATCTGCATGGATTCACCTCCTATATATCCTGTGGATTGATGATGTGAGGAATCTTTTTGATTTCTTCCCATCTTTCGCCTTCAACACGGTATCCCGTTCCGGGCCCCATGTAATCGTTTGGTGTATTGATTCCGGACAACACGTGGAAGTTTCGGTCAAGGATTGCAGCGGTCTGCATGTAATCTCCAACAACTCGCTGTTTCAGCATATTGAGCACACTTTCGGCAACATCCTCGAAACCGGCTTCTGCAAGTGCTCTCACCACATCAATACCCGTGATTCCGCGTTTCAGAACGTCTTCTGCGGCCATCAAATCTGCGGTTACATCACGAGAAAGTGTATCTTTACTTCCGTGTGCGTATGTGACTGCTTCTACCTGTTCATCTGTAACAGGAGAGAGACCCAGTTGACGAAATACTGCCTGCACGGCTTTTGCTGCTTTATTTCTGACACGGATGACTTCTTCTTCTGTTACGGGACGAAGTCCGCCGTCTACCTGCATATCTCTTTGCAGGACATTGTAGTCATCAAAATCTTCTGCGTCAAAGTTGGAACCTGCAAACATATTGTCGTAGTTCGGTTCAGCAGCATATCCGGAGAAAATAAAGTCGGTTCCGGGAAGGAACTGCAGCATTGTTCTTGCAGTACGACGCATATCAGAATTCGAGAAACTCTGATCATTAGAAGATGCACATTCCAGTCCCAGCAGTGCTGCAACCAGGTTCTCTGCGAGAACTTCACGAATACCGGAAGGTACGGAACCTGTTACCCCGATACAGCTTACGGAGCCGTTCTGAATTCCCTGGCTTCCCGCGCCTTTTGTTGCATATAGACAGCGGCACTCCAGGTAGAGCATGGATTTCTTTTCACTGCTTCCCATCAGAACTTCTGAACCTGAACCGGATGTGAAGCGTACTTTCAAACCTCTGGAGGCGTAGGCAGAATTTAAAAATGCTTTAGAATAAGGAGTATCATCTCCGTCAATAAATACTTTTTCTGTGCCGTATACAGATAATGTCTCGGCATATGTAGTCAGTCCGCGGATACCAAGTTCCAGTTCGGTGGCTTCCTCTGCGGAGCACTGTGTCAGAACGCCCGGACGTCCGACTTGGGAGCCAATCAAAAGTGCCATAGCACTTAAAGGAGCATATCTTGCAACACCCATAGTCGTTTCTTCTTCGGCAAATCCACGCAGAGCACCTTCTGCGGCATCCGCTGCGATTTGGACCGGGTCATCTTTTAAGTTTGTAATATGAGCCTGATTACCAGGTGTCCTTCTTGCACGAATCTTCTGCATACCCATCATCAGCTCTACAACGTTCAGATGATTCATGACTTCTGTCATTTTTGCAGGAGTGATTCCTGTAATCAGATCCAGAATCTCTTTTCTGGAGATATGGATGTCCACAATCATTCTGGCAATATCCAGAGAAGGGACAGACATGGAATCTTCTGCTCTCTCAATATTAATTGCGTAATCGGCAATGAACTGGTCGATAAAATCAAAATCTTCACGTTTTTTTCCATCCAGTTCCACAATTTTTCCGTCTTCAACTTTGACAGACGGTTTTGGGTCATACGGGCTGGTCATTGCAGCAAAACCCATTTCCGGCCATTCATTGATATAGCCATCCAGATTTACCGGACGTTTGTCCAGCGTTTCAATACGTTTTGATCTTCTCATTTTTATTTCTCCTTACGGATACTATCCCACTATTTGCAATGTCTATATTATACCTCAAACACAGGAGAATAGCAATTGTTTATTGGCAAAAACAAGTAAAAAACCACACATTAAACTTATAAAAACAACAAAAATCCACAAATATCACATATATATTAAAAGATGCCTGTGGAATGGATCGGGGTGAAAACGTATTCTGTTTCAGAAGATAAATCCTTTTGAAACTGATAATCAAGGCAGTTAAAATTCTGAATTTCATATCCGTGTTTGATTTGATGTTCTGCCATCCAACGAACCATTTCGCCGCGGGCAATTTTAGCCTGTGTTGCTTTTACTTTTACTTTACCGTTTACAAGTTCGCCAAAAATACAGGTAATACAAGAAACAGATGAATCTAAATACGGCAGAATGGATTTACTGTATTCGGCGGAAGCAAGATTAATGATTTCCATCGTTTCATGCCCGTCTTTTCCGGATAACTGTGAGAATTCTTTACAAAGTTCTTCATATAAAGAATTCTTCCAGTAAGCATATAAATCTTTGGTTTCATTCATTGTTAGTTTTGCCTGCATTTCCAGACGATAGGGGATAACTCCGTCCGTTGGTTTTAACACTCCGTAGAATCCGGAAAGTATTCTTAAATGCCGGTTTACATAATCCCATTGGGAATCGGAAAAAATACCGGGAGCAATATACTGATACTGGATGCCTTCATAGGAAAGCAGAGCAGGAGTCTGGTTTCTGCATAGGTCATAAGTATGCAGCCTCTCGTAGTTCTGTGCGGCAAGTTTGTCGCTGCATTGCCAGAGCTTTTTGAGTTCATCAAAGGACATAGACTGAAGGCGGGCATATAAATCTTTTGTACGCTCAAAAAATACAGGTGTTGTAACAGTACATGGATATTCGTCTAAAATATTCATTTTCTTTGCCGGGGAAATAATAATCTGCAGCATAAAAGCACTCCTTTTCTTTTGTTAATTGGAATTATAGTAGCATAAAGGGAAAAAGGGGTAAAGATAATTTGACCTGTAAAGGACGTAAAGATATAATATCTGTTGAGAAAAGGAAATTGCAAAAGGAAAGATATGATATGAAAAAATTAATTTTAGGCTCTGCATCTCCACGACGCAGAGAATTGCTGGAGCAGATAGGAGTGAAGTTTGAAGTATTTGTCAGCAAGAAAGAAGAGGTATATACAAGTACAGAACCGGAAGAAATCGTAAAAGAGCTGGCATTGATGAAAGCAGAAAATGTTGCCTCGGAGATAAGAGCAAAGAATGCCATTGTGATTGGCGCAGATACGGTTGTGGTCCAGGACAATAGGATTCTGGGAAAACCAAAGGACAAGGAGGATGCCTTTGCCATGATTCAAAATCTTCAGGGCAGAATGCATAAGGTTTATACTGGTGTAGCGGTTCTGGAATTTGATGAAAATGGAAAAAAGGAAATGGTCAATCATGCGGTAGAGACCAAAGTTTATGTACATGCAATGACAGAAGCAGAAATCTGGGAATATATCCTGACCGGAGAGCCGATGGATAAAGCCGGAGCATATGGAATCCAGGGAAGATTTGGCGCCTTTATCGATAGAATAGAAGGAGATTATTACAATGTGGTAGGCCTTCCGATTTCTTATTTGTATCAGATACTGAAAAAATCCGGAATGCGGGATAATATTTTGTATACCGACAACGAAGGTGTATAAGAAGCAGATGGTATCAAACGATTGTCCAGAGAGTGCTGCCGTTTTTTCGAAGCCAGTCCTGTGGTTTTTTGTAATCTGGAAGGGCAGATGCTACAACAGCATAAAAAGCCTTGGAATGGTTCATTTCTTTACGATGTGCAAGTTCATGAACAACAACATAATCCAGAACATCTTCCGGAGCAAAGATAAGACGCCAGTTGTAGTTTAGGTTTCCTTCGCTGGAACAGCTTCCCCAGCGGGTTTTTTGTTCACGAATGGAGATACGTCCATAAGAAACGCCAAGTATCTGGGCATAATAGGATGTTTTTCGCGTGAAAATATCCCGTGCCAGTTCTATATATCTTTTTCTGTCCCGTGCAGATAATTCTGGTTTGGCAGCAGCCTGTTCGCGGCGGACTTCCGCCTGCTTGAGGTGTTTTAAAATCCAGTTTTGTTTTTCGTACAAAAAAGAGTCTATCATAGATTTAGGACAGCGTTTTGGAGCACGGACACGGACTTTTCCATCTGAAGTGATTTGGATGGCAAGAGTTTTACGTGAACTGTATATAATATCATAGGAGAAAGGGTGTTTCATGGAATACCTCCTTTAAAATAGGTAGATTTCTGAAAATAAGTGTAATAAAATTTCTATAGAATTGCAATTGTTTTTGTATCCCAATATAAATGGGAAGTTATCTGGATTTACTGTTTAGAGTAAAGCATCAGAAGAAAGGTTAAAATGGAAAATAGAGGAGAAGTGAATGAGAGAGAAGGAAGAAAATCAGAAAGAAAAACGAAAAAACAGTTATATATCCAGTTTATGGAAAGCCATGCAGATGGAGTTAAGAGAGCATAAAAGTTCTTTTATTGTATATTGTATATTACGGCTTTTGGTGATTTTAATACTTGTGCTTCAGATTTTTAATCGAAATTATGAGAATGTATTTTTGTGCATTTTGACACTCTTGCTTTTTGTGATTCCAAGTCTGGTACAGGTTACATTTAAGGTGGAGCTGCCGACGACTCTGGAAATTATTATTCTGGTTTTTATTTTTGCGGCAGAGATTTTAGGAGAAATTAATGAGTTTTATCTGCTTTTCCCACTCTGGGATACGGTTCTGCATACTCTGAATGGATTTTTGGCAGCAGCGATTGGCTTTTCACTTGTAGATTTATTGAACCGGAGTAAAAAAACGGTTTTTAATTTGTCTCCATTGTTTACTGCAATTGTGGCATTCTGTTTCTCAATGACTATAGGAGTTGTGTGGGAATTTTTTGAATTTGGAATGGACAAATTTTTTGGTTTTGATATGCAGAAGGATACAATTGTTCATGTCGTTAATTCAGTATTATTGAATCCGGAAGGGAAGAATGTACCTGTCAAGATTACAGATATCCGGGATATACTTATAAACGGACAGTCTTTAGGTGTTGGAGGATATATAGATATTGGACTGATTGATACAATGGAAGATTTGTTTGTTAATTTTGTAGGAGCACTTATCTTTGCGATACTTGGATTTTTCTATGTGAAGAACCGGGGAAAAGGGAAGGTGGCAAAGAGATTTATTCCACGCAAGAAGAGAGCAGACAGAGATTTTCTGGAAATAGTACAGGAATCAGAGACGCTTGAACGGAAAACGGAAGCGAATCTGGGTGCGAGGGAGAAAAAATAGAAAATTTTGAATGTTATGAGAGCAGTCAGGAGTGCATTGTGCAGCCTGACTTTCTTTTATATTAGAAAACAGGAGAAAAGTGCTAAGAAGGTGCTAAGAATTTAGGATGTGAAGTAAACAATTACACAAAGAAAAAAGCAATAATCTGTTAATGTTGTGTAAGTTTGATGAAAAATAAGACATAATATTTTTGATATTAGGTAGAAATAGTGCATATAAAAGCTTTGGAACATAAAAGTAAAAAAAAGAAAGATAAAAAATTCCTAAAAATATGAATCTCGGTTTTTGAAACGCTGGACATTTGGATAAAAACAGTGTGAATTTGATAAAAACAAGTGTAAAACATTTTTAGTTGACAAACCAATTTTTTGGGCGTAATCTTGAGATAACTTTTTAGGAATCGTGTCTTAAAAAGCACAGGGATATGGGGATTTCAGTTGATGGAATTTCCTTTTTTATGTCCTGATAAGACTATAATCCGTTTTGGATGTCTGTGATTTCCAGTGAGAAAGGTAGCCTAACAGGAAAAACATCTGAAAAGTTAATTTATAGGAAAGGGAGGGAGCGATACGGGAGATTTTGCAAGTGAACTAACGGAGCAGCTGACACCAAAAATTGTATTTGAATTGCCGGTTGTTGGTGGTATTTCAGAGTCCGTTGTAGTTACATGGATTATCATGGCTGTCCTGGTGATTTTATCCATTATTTTTGTACGAAATTTAAAAGTGGAAAATCCGGGAAAAGTCCAATTGGCCTTAGAAGCAGGAATAGGATGGGCAAATGATTTTTTTGAAGGTATTATTGGAAAAGAAAACCGCAGATATATTCCTTATTTAATTACAGTACTGTTATATCTGGGCGTTTCTAATACGATTGCCTTATTTGGATTTAAGCCCCCGACAAAGGATTTGAACGTAACAGCGGCACTTGGCATTATGAGTATGTGTGTAATCGAATTCTCTGGTATTTATAAAAATGGTATTAGAAAATGGATGAAGCATTTTACAGAGCCGGTACCTTTGGTTACACCGATCATGGTAATAGAGATCGTGATTCGGCCATTATCTCTTTGTATGCGGTTATTTGGTAATATGATGGCCGGATTTATCGTAATGGAATTACTGAAAGCGGTTGTACCGTTGATTATACCGATTCCAGTAAGTTTTTATTTTGATATTTTTGATGGATTACTGCAGGCATATGTATTCGTATTCTTGACAGCGTTATTCATGAAAGAAGAAATGGAGTAAATTATTTTTTAGAAAAAGGAGATTAAAATTATGGAAACACTTATCGCAATTGGAGCAGGTATTGCAGCATTAACAGGTTTGGGAGCAGGTATCGGTATCGGTATCGCAACAGGTAAAGCAACAGAAGCTATCGCAAGACAGCCGGAAGCAGAAGGAAAGATTACAAAAGCATTGATTCTTGGATGTGCGCTGGCCGAGGCAACAGCTATTTACGGTCTGATTGTCGCTATGCTGATTATCTTCTTATTGTAATAAAAAAAAGAAAGGCAGGTGGGACAGGTGCTGGAGTTTAATCAGAGCCTTCTCTGGACCATAATCAACCTTGTTATTCTTTTTCTTTTACTGAGACATTTTTTAATCAAGCCGGTCAACGATATAATGGAAAAGAGAGCGCAGATTATTTCAGATGGACTGCAGAATGCGAAGAATGCACAGGATGATGCGATGAAGATGAAACAGGAGTATGCAGATGCTTTAAGCGGGGCAAAAGAAGAGTCCGCACAGATTATAGAGAAAGCACGTAAGGAAGCAAAAACTGAATATGAGCGTATTGTTCAGGAAGCTGACAAGAAGGCAGTCGGCATCATCGAGTCTGCGAAAGCAGATATCCGTATAGAACGTGAGCAGACAATGAATAAACTGCAGTCAGAGATTGCAGGACTTGCGATGACGGCAGCAGCTAAAATCGTAGCTGAAAAGACAGAGAATCAGGGAAATCAGGGAATATATGATAAGTTTCTGGAAGAAGTAGGTGATGCTCATGAAGACACAGACAACAACTAGTCAGATATACTGTCCGTCCGCGGCAGTGAGATATGCGCGTGTGTTGTATGAGCTCGGCGTTTCGAAGGAAGCCATACATAAAACAAAGGAAATATTTGAGGAAGTGCCGCAGGTTCAGGATGTACTGGTGAATCCAACCATCTCTGCAGCAAAGAAAATGAGTATTATTGAACGAATATTTCCAGAGGAAATGAAGAATTTTCTGAAAGTAGTATGCAAATATCAGAGATTAGATCTTATTATGGAGATATTTGCAGCTTATGAAAAGTACTGCGATGAACAGGATAAAATTCTGAAGGCTGTACTGACTTGTGTTGAACCTCCGAGTGAGGCTCAACTAAAAGATATGGAAGCGTTTCTTTGTAAAAAATACGGCGTGAATGAAGCCAGGATTAAAATTCAAATTGACGCCGGACTATTCGGAGGTTTCGTGCTGAAAGCCGGAAGTGATGAGTATGACTGGAGTCTGAAGGGACGCTTGGAGAGATTAGAACAAAAATTGACCTGGAGGTGAACAAGGTGAGTTCAATCAATTCAGATGAAATTATTTCTATTCTGAAGGATGAAATAGAAAATTTTGATAGCATAAGCAAAGACAGTGAAGTCGGTACTGTCGTTGCAGTAGGTGATGGTATCGCCACAATTTATGGGATTGACCACGCGATGTATGGAGAAATTGTTACCTTCGATACTGGTTTAAAAGGAATGGTACAGGATATTCAGAAGGATGAAATCGGATGTATTCTTTTTGGACGTGATACAGATATCAAAGAGGGAACAAAAGTAACCCGTACAGGGAAAAAAGCCGGTGTTCCGGTTGGTGATAAATATATTGGAAGAGTTGTCGATGCGCTGGGTGCTCCAATTGACGGAAAAGGTGAAATTGAAGCTGATGATTACCGCCCAATCGAGGAGGAAGCTCCTGGAATCATTGACCGTAAATCAGTAAGTGTTCCGATGGAAACCGGGATTCTGTCCATTGATGCGATGTTCCCAATCGGGCGGGGACAAAGAGAGCTGATTATCGGAGACCGTCAGACAGGAAAGACATCGATTGCACTGGAGACCATTTTGAATCAGAAGGGTAAAGATGTAATCTGTATTTATGTTGCAATCGGGCAGAAGGCATCTACTGTTGCAAAAGTTGTAAACACATTAAAAAACAATGAGGCACTGGATTATACAATCATAGTTTCTTCCACAGCAAGTGACTGCGCACCGCTTCAGTACATTGCACCGTACGCAGGTACGGCTATGGCGGAACATTTTATGTACCAGGGAAAAGATGTACTGATTGTTTATGATGATTTATCAAAACATGCGGTTGCATATCGTGCGTTGTCTCTGCTGCTTGGACGTTCTCCGGGACGTGAGGCGTATCCGGGAGACGTATTCTACCTGCACTCAAGACTTTTGGAGCGTTCCAGCCGTTTGAGTGATGAGAAGGGAGGCGGTTCTATTACAGCCCTTCCGATTATTGAGACACAGGCAGGAGATGTTTCGGCATACATTCCTACCAATGTGATTTCTATTACAGACGGTCAGATTTTCCTGGAAAGTGATTTATTCGCATCCGGTATGAGACCTGCTGTAAACGTTGGTCTGTCTGTATCCCGTGTTGGTGGTGCCGCACAGACAAAAGCGATGAAAAAAGCGTCAGGAAGTATCCGTATCGATTTGGCGCAGTATCGTGAGATGGAAGTATTTACACAGTTTAGTTCCGACCTGGATGCATCAACGAAGGAACAGCTTGAATATGGAAGTGGTCTGATGGAACTGTTAAAACAGCCGTTGAACCATCCACTGAGCCTGCATGAAAAAGTAATTACATTATGTGCTGCTACACATAAAGTTATACTTGGTGTAGAAAAAGCAAAAATCAAACAGTTCCAGATGGATATGCTTCGCCACTTTGATTCTGAGCATCCGGAAATCGGACAGGAAATCGAAGAGAAAAAGGTACTGACAGATGAACTGATTGAAAAGATTGTGGAGACCGCAAAGGAATTCAAGAAGAGCAGGTGTTAATATGGCAAATATAAGAGAAATACAGAGCCGCATCAACAGCGTGAAAGATACGATGAAGATTACGAATGCGATGTATATGATTTCCTCTTCTAAAATGACACAGGCAAGAAAGAAACTGGCGGATACAGAGCCGTATTTCTATGGTCTGCAGGGCGAGATTTCCCGTATCCTGCGCCATGTGCCGGATATAGAACATACATATTTTGATACAAGAGATAAAATTCCGGCAAAGCAGAAAAAAATCGGATCCATCGTTATTACAGCGGATAAAGGACTTGCGGGAGCATATAATCATAATGTGATTAAGCTGGAAGAAGAGATTCTTGCAAAGCCCGGAGTTCACAAATTATTCGTTGTAGGTGAATTGGGAAGACATTACTTTTCAAAACATAATGTGGAAATTGATACAAATTTTCAGTATACAGTTCAGAAGCCTACAATGCACCGTGCCAGAGATATCGGATGGGCTATTTTGAATCAGTTTGCTGACGGAGAGTTGGATGAGGTCTATATAGTATATACCCGTATGGAAAATTCTGTACAGACAGACGCAGAAAAAGTGAAGCTGCTTCCTCTGGAGAGAAGTTCTTTCAGTGAAATGAAGATGCCTTTGAACATGCATCGCGAGGCAATCGAGCTGTATCCTTCAGTAGAGAGTGTAATGGACAGCATTGTACCAAACTATATTATCGGTATGATATACGGATGTCTGGTAGAGGCTTATGCCAGTGAACACAATGCGCGTATGATGGCTATGAAAGCGGCTACTGACAGTGCGGAAAGCCTGATCAGAGAATTATCAATCGTATATAACAGAGCCAGACAGGCTGCAATCACCCAGGAAATTACGGAAGTTTGCAGCGGCGCTAAGGCGCAGAAGCGGAAAAGGAAGTGAGAATAGCATATGAATAAAGGACGAATTGTACAGGTTATGGGACCTGTCGTTGACGTAGTATTTGAAGACGGCAATCTTCCTTATATTAAAGATGCTCTGGAAGTTGAGAACAACGGAAAGAAATGTATCATGGAAGTTGCACAGCATCTCGGAAATAATGAGGTGCGCTGCCTGATGCTTGCTGCCAGCGAAGGGCTGCATAAAGATATGGAAGTGACTGCAACCGGCGCAGGAATCAAAGTTCCTGTCGGTGAAAAGACACTAGGCAGATTATTTAATGTATTAGGTGAGACCATCGATGATGGTGAGCCGATTGAAGATTCTGAAAAATGGGTAATTCACAGAGAGCCTCCGACATTTGAAGAGCAGAGCCCGGTTGTTGAGATTCTGGAAACAGGGATCAAAGTAATCGACTTGCTTGCTCCATATGCAAAAGGGGGTAAAATTGGTCTGTTCGGTGGTGCCGGAGTTGGTAAAACGGTATTAATCCAGGAGCTGATTCGTAACATTGCAACAGAGCACGGCGGATATTCTATTTTTACAGGTGTTGGAGAGCGTTCCCGTGAGGGAAATGACCTCTGGTCTGAAATGAAAGAATCCGGAGTTTTGGAGAAAACAGCTTTGGTATTCGGACAGATGAACGAGCCGCCTGGAGCGCGTATGCGTGTTGCAGAAACAGGGCTTACAATGGCGGAATATTTCCGTGATGAACAGCATCAGAATGTACTTTTGTTTATTGACAACATTTTCCGTTTCACACAGGCTGGTTCTGAAGTTTCCGCTCTGCTTGGACGTATGCCTTCAGCCGTAGGATACCAGCCAACGCTGGCTACGGAAATGGGGGAACTCCAGGAACGTATCGCTTCTACAAAGAACGGTTCCGTAACATCTGTGCAGGCTGTTTACGTTCCTGCCGATGACTTGACTGACCCGGCTCCTGCTACAACATTTGCTCACCTGGATGCGACAACCGTACTTTCCAGAAAGATTGTAGAGCAAGGTATTTATCCGGCAGT
>CASERA010000001.1 GCA_949290175.1 uncultured Ruminococcus sp. | reverse complement strand
TTTTGGTGCGATTATTGTACTCATCCTTTTCGGATTACTTTTGTATCGTCTGATGTTTATAGCCAGAAATGCACCGGATTTATATGGCTCATTAATTGTTACTGGTATTTTTGCGCATATTGCCTTGCAGGTAATTTTAAATATTATGGTTGTAACCAATATGATTCCGACTACCGGAGTTACACTCCCGTTTATTAGTTATGGAGGTACATCGGTATTATTCCTGATGACGGAGATGGGAGTAGCACTGGGAGTTTCGAGAAAAATTAAACTCTAGGGAAATGAATAGAAAAATCTCTTTTCATCTTTCATAAAGTATGCTATATTAAGTAATGTAGTATTTAAAACCACATATAACAGATGAATGAAAAGTAAATGTGGTTCAGGAGGATGAATATGAGTTATAAGGTAATACTTGACAGCTGTGGAGAGCTGACAAAAGAAATGCGTGCCAGTGGTATATTTGAAAATGTATCGCTGACGATTCAGATAGACAATATACAGATGACAGACGATGAAAATCTTGTACAGGGAGAATTGTTGAAGCGGATTGCTGAAAGTGCCGAATGCCCGAAGTCTTCCTGTCCGTCCCCAGAACGCTACATGGAAAGCTGTCGCTGCGAGGCGGAGCGGGTATATGTAGTCACTTTATCTTCTGAATTAAGTGGTTCTTATAACAGTGCAGTCCTGGGAAAGAATCTTTACGAAGAGGAATACGGAAAAAAAGATATTTATGTGTTTAACTCTCGATCTGCATCTGTGGGCGAAACTTTAATAGCAATGAAAATTCAGGAATGTGAAGATGCAGGTATGAGTTTTTCTGAAGTGATAGCATCCGTGGAGCAATATATCGAAGAGCAGCACACATATTTTGTATTAGAGAATTTGGATACTTTGAGAAAAAACGGACGGCTTACAGGAATTAAAGCACTGGTGGCAAGTGCCCTGAATATTAAGCCTGTCATGGGCTCTACACCAGAAGGGACAATCTACCAGCTGGGCCAGGCAAGAGGAATTAAAAAGGCACTTTTAAAGATGGCAGATTGTGTGATGAGAGATGTGAAGAATCCGGAAGAAAAAATTCTTGCAATTGCACATTGTAACTGCGGGGAGCGTGCATTGGAGATGCAGCGGATTCTGGCAGAAAAGTTCTCTGTGAAAGGAAGTTTTATCGTAGATACATCAGGAATCAGTACTGTGTATGCGAATGACGGAGGAATTATTGTTGTAGTTTAGGTATGGATATGATAAACTGTGTTCAGATATTGAAAACAGGAGATAAAAGGAGCTTTGAAAGATGAGTCAGGAAAAAGTAGATCGTTATAAACGGGAAAAGGCGAATCGGAAAAAGATTATGAAAAAACAGCGTATTATGAACGTTGTCCGCAAATGTATGCTGACTGTTGCTGCGCTTGCACTGGTTGGCTGGCTTGGATATTCTGCATATGACACATATGAAGCAGGAAAAGAGAGAGCCGTTGCGCAGGTGAATTATGATGCAGTCGTCACATACCTGAATGGGCTTTCTGAATAAGCAAAAGTTGATTTTGCAGAAAGTATGAAATTAAAAATATAGCAAGAGTAAAAGGGACAGGGCTTTGGAAACCTGTTCTTTTTTATTGCAGAGAAAAGATTTTACGTTTTTGAAAGAAAAATAAGCTTCAAATATTACGTTGGAATTAAATTCATTAAGAAACAAAAAAGTAGACAAAAATGTGAATTTTGTGTAAAAAAGTGAAAAAGGTCTTGAAAAAAGGGGTGTGGTGGTTTACAATGGTGCCAAGTGGTAGGAAGTGGTGAAAAGTGGCATTAAGTGGGGCGAAAGTGGAGACCCACTTAAAAAGAAGGGATTCCAAATGTTATTAGGAGAGTTTAATCACAGCATAGATGAAAAAGGCCGATTGATCATTCCAGCCAAGTTACGGGACGATTTGGGAGAAAGTTTCGTCATTTGTAATGGATTGGAAGGGTGTCTTTTTGTGTACTCTCAAGAAGAATGGAATAAATTCGTTGCCGAATTGGAAACCTTACCACGAATGAACAAAGATGCCAGAATATTCAAGCGTTATTTCTTTGGAAGTGCGTCAGAAGGCAGCTTCGATAAGCAGGGACGAGTATCAGTTCCGGCATCGCTTCGAAAGGCGGCACACCTGGAAAAAGATGTTGTCCTGGTGGGAGTTCAGGACCGGGTGGAAATCTGGGACAAGTCACTTTGGGAAGAACGCAGTGCTGTCAGCGAGGAAGATTTGGATGCAATTGCAGAACGCATGGAAGCAATTGGTATCCGTATCTAAAGAAGAGGACAGGATTGCAATACCGAACGGAGGATTCTATGGCATTCAAACACACATCAGTTTTACTTACAGAGACAGTAGATGGGCTGAAGGTAAAGCCTGACGGCATCTATGTAGATGCAACACTTGGCGGAGGAGGACACGCATATGAAGTCTGTACCCGTTTAAGTGATAAGGGGAGTTTTATAGGAATAGACCAGGACGCGGATGCAATTAAAGCAGCCGACGCCCGATTATCCGGCTTCGGGGAGAAAGTTACAATAATCAGGAGCAATTATTGTGATATGAAGCCGAGGCTCCATGAAATTGGAATTGACAAAGTTGATGGAATTGTGCTGGATTTGGGTGTTTCTTCTTATCAGCTGGATACGGCAGAACGCGGATTTTCTTACCGTGCAGATGCTCCTCTGGATATGAGGATGGACCAGAGACAGACGATGACTGCCAGAGACATTGTCAATGACTATACTGAAGCGGAACTTTATCGCGTGATTCGGGATTACGGGGAGGATAAGTTTGCAAAGAATATTGCCAAACATATTGTAATGGAACGCGCAAAAGGACCAATTGAGACAACAGGACAGCTGAATGAAGTGATTAGAAGAGCGATTCCGATGAAATTCCAGAAAGTTTCAGGACATCCATCCAAGAGAACATTTCAGGCGATAAGGATTGAATTGAACAGGGAGCTAGAGGTTTTAAGAGAATCACTGGACGATATGATTGATATGCTGAATCCGGGAGGACGGATTTGCATCATTACATTTCATTCTCTGGAGGACAGGATTGTTAAGAGTGCATTCAGAAAGAATGAGAATCCATGCACTTGTCCGAGTCATTTCCCGGTATGTGTTTGTGGAAACGAATCAAAGGGGAAAGTGGTTACAAGAAAACCAATTCTTCCCGGAGAGGAAGAATTGCAGCATAACAGCCGTTCGAAAAGTGCAAAGCTTCGTATTTTTGAACGACAGTAAATTTAAAAATTAGAGGGAGTATTTGGGAAATAAAATCTACCGGGAAGGGGAGAGCCCGGTAGACAGTATGTAGAAAGGGGCGGACCATATGGCTGCAAAAAGGACCGCATACAGAAGACAACCGAATACTGATAACAGATACGGACAGGTTTACGTCTATGGAAATGTAGCGCGTCAGCCGCAGGTACTGCCGAAAAAGAGAGCGGAAGCAAAGCCGGTGCGTCCGAAAAGACGAACGAGCAGTCAGGTAAAGAAAAACCGGAGGCGGGCTCTGGATATGAATCCGGTATATACGGGATTTCTTGCTGTAGCCGCAATTTGCGCAGTGCTGATTTGCGTGGTATATCTTCAGTTCCAGTCCAATATTGTACAGAAATCTGAGAATATCAGTGCGCTTCAGGAAGAGCTTGCTGACTTGACAGAAGAAAATGATACGGCATATAATGCAGCTACAGATTCTGTAAATCTGCAGGAAATTCGTAACAAGGCGATGAATGAACTTGGTATGGTATATGCGGCTGAAGGACATGTGATAGAATATGAAAGTTCTACCAGTGATTATGTGAAGCAGTATAATGACATTCCATCCGATGGAGTTCTCGCAAAATCTAAGGATGTATCAAAATAGGAAGATGTGATGGCATTAAGAAGACGAAGACAAAATCCATTTAAATTTTTGACGAAGAAGTTTCCGAAAAGGATGCAGAAAAAGCTGGTAATGCTGTTTATGGCAATTATACTGGCTTTTGTTATTCTTATAGCAAGAATTACGTATATTAATGTCTTTAAAGGCGGAAGATATACGAAGATTGTGTTGGATCAGCAGGAATATGACAGCAGGACAATTCCATATAAAAGAGGAGATATCGTAGACCGGAATGGCACAAAGATGGCAACCAGTGAAAGAGTGTATAATGTGATTCTGGATGTAGTTGTAATTACTGATGATGAAGCATATTTAGAGCCGACGCTGGAGGCTTTGGAAGAATGTTTCGGAATAGATAGTGATGAAGTAAGAGATGTCATTAAAGAAAATCCAAAAAGCCGCTATCAAATTCTGAAAAAAGGTGTTTCCTACGATGAGTCCAAACAATTCAGAGAAATTGAAGACGATACGGAAAAGTATCCGAATGTCAAAGGAGTTTGGCTGGAAGAAGATTATAACAGAACATATCCATATAATGAACTGGCAAGTGATGTGATTGGATTCACAGTTTCAGGAAATCAGGGGGCGATTGGAATTGAAAGTGCCTATAATGATGTTCTAAATGGCACAGATGGAAGAAAATATGGTTATTTTGAAAGTGCATCTTCCACAGAACGGACGGTGAAGGCCGCTAAAAATGGTAATACAGTTGTATCCACGATTGATGTAACTTTGCAGAGTATTGTAGAGCAGTGTATTAAAGAATTCAACGAAGAGCATGCCGGCGAGAAGCGGGAAGGCGAACCTGGAAGTAAGAATACGGCAGTAATTATTATGGACCCCAATACCGGAGAAATCCTGGCGGAGTCATCCTATCCGAATTTCGATTTGAATAATCCGAGAGACTTAGATGCATGGTATCCGGCAGAAAAGCTGGCGAAGATGTCAGATGATGAAAAGCTGGAGGCGATGAATGAGCTTTGGAGAAATTTCTGTGTTAGTGATGCTTTTGAGCCCGGGTCTACGGCAAAGCCATTCACACTGGCGTCAGGTCTGGAAACAGGAACTTTAACAGGAGAAGAAAATTATGTCTGCACTGGTGGACTTCAGGTTGATGAATGGTATATCCGCTGCCATAATACAGACGGACACGGAACGGAGACGACAGATCAGGCGATTGCCAATTCATGCAACGTAGCTTTGATGGAGATGGCGGAGAAAATAGGAGTGGAAAACTTTATCCGGTATCAGCATATCTTTGGATTTGGTGAATATACAGGAATCGATCTTCCGGGTGAAGCATCAACAGCCTCTCTGTTGTTTACTACGGAAAATATGGGAATAACAGACTTGGCAACAAATTCTTTTGGGCAGAGTTTTAATGTTACCATGACACAGATGGTTGCGGCATTCTCCTCTCTAGTAAATGGAGGATATTACTATGAACCACATGTGGTGAAGCAGATTCAGGATGAAAATGGTAATGTTATCCAAACAAAAGATCCGGTACTTTTGAGAAAGACCATATCCGCAGAAACTTCTGAAAAGGTCAAACGGGGACTCAGGCTGGTAATGACAGAGGGAACCGGTACCAGAGCAAATGTAGAAGGATACGATATTGGCGGAAAAACAGGAACAGCGGAGAAATTACCGCGTGATGAAGAAAACTATATTCTTTCCTTTATTGGATATGCTCCGCAGGAAAATCCAGAGGTTGTTATCTATGTGGTAATTGATGAGCCAAATGTAGCGGATCAGGGAACGAGCTCTTATGTCTTGCAGTTGTCACAGAAGATTATGGAACAGGCATTTCCGTATTTGAATATTACAAGAAATGGAGATGCTTTGCCGACAAATACGGGAGTCTCAGATGATGTACAACAAGATTTTGATTCTGATTTTGAGGACACGTACAGCAATCCATCCGGAGCTTATATTGATGAAAACTACCAGCCTGGTTATGATGACTGGGCAGTATCAAATCAGTCTGAAGAATAAAAGATGAATAACCTTGCAGAAGATGAAATATGTTATACAAACATCTTTTGCAGGGTTTTTATTATGAAAAATAAAACGTATAATAAAAAGAAGATATTGATTGTATTTACTGCTGCATTTGTTATTTTGACAGCGCTGATTGGGAGATTGGTATATCTGATGGTATTTGATGCGG